>JAJBVC010000029.1 GCA_020860025.1 Clostridiales bacterium
TTGGTCGAGGTGTCGTCAAAACATATTACAAAATAAAAAAACAACAAGGACGGATTAACCGCCCCTGCTATTATTGGTCGAGGTGTCGTCAAAACACATTTCACATTCAAACAAATTGCTGACGCAATTCATAACGAATGCTCCATATGTTTTTCCTCTCGGCGACAGTACAAGTATCTGTCGCCGTTCTTTAACCTAATGCAATCGAAAGATAAACAGGAGCAGATGAACCGCTCCTGTTATCTTTGGTCGAGGTGACAAGATTTGAACTTGCGGCCCCCACGTCCCGAACGTGGTGCTCTACCAAACTGAGCCACACCTCGATATTTGCAATTTTCAGTGATTGTTTAGTACCCTGACAACACTGTGCTATATATTATTACACAAACTTAATCATTTTGCAAGTAAAAAAATATTTTTTTTGACAGTATATAGCGGTAATGTTATAATGATTATGCGGTATTTGAAAAAATACAAAGTATTCTAAAGCGTCAAACTAAAGCGTCAAATACATTTTTGAGTGCTTATCAAATGCCGATATATCAGGCAAATTCCAAATAAAATTAAGGAGCAAAACCATGAAAAAAGTATTTTCCGTTATTTTACCCCTTTTGCTGATATTAAATATCGGCATTATTCCCGCTTCGGCTAAAGATGTTACAAGTCTGTCAGTTTCGGCAAACGATGATTACACAGAAATTTCCGACAGTTTGTACGGTCTTTTTATTGAGGATATATCATACGCTTGCGACGGCGGTTTGGTATCAAACTTAATTAACAACAATTCATTTGAATACGAATTCAACAAAACCACAGCTTGGCAAGCCGACGGTATTGAATTTTCCGCTGATGAGACTGATACTCCGATGAATGAAAATAATCAAAGCTACGCAACGGTTACCGTAAGCTCCGCCGGTACGCTTACAAACACAGGATACACAGAAATGTATGAGTACAAAACTTATACTCGTGACGAAGAGCTTGCAAGCACGCCCGATATGGGATTTAAGGAAGATGAGGAGTACGATTTTTCCTGCTACATATATAACAAGGATTTTTCAGGTACAGTTTCTGTATATTTGGATTCAAAAAAGAACAAGGACAAAACAGAGCTTGACATCAGCGCCTGTAACGACGGCTGGAGCGAGGTATCGGCGACTCTTAAATCAGCTGCAACAGAAGACGGCGGACTGACATTTGAATTTGACGGAAGCGGTACAATTTGCATTGATTTTGTTTCTCTTGTATCTAAAAGCAGTTACGGCTACGGTACTTCAGAGTGGAAATATACAACATTAAGAAGCGACCTTTACGAATCTCTTGAACAGCTCAGTCCTTCGTTTATTCGTTTTCCCGGCGGATGTCTTGCCGAGGGCGACAGTCTTACAAATCTTTATGACTGGAAGGAAACTATAGGCCCGCTTGAGGAGAGAACGCAGTCTTACAACCTTTGGCGTGACGATTACGGCAGAGATTATATAAACACAAATTCAATGGGTTATCACGAATATTTCCAGCTTTGCAAGGATTTGGGTGCAGAGGCTTTGCCTATTGTAAATGTAGGTTTAACGTGTCAGGGAAGATGTGCTTATGACGATTACGTTGTTGCACTTGAAAAGTCGGGTATGACCGATGACGAGTGGGAAACATATATGACCGATACACGCAATATGCCCGAGGATAATACAGAGTGGAGAACAGAATATACCGAATATATAGAGAGCCTTAATATTAACAGCCGTGACGATTTTGAGGACTGGCTTGATACAGTAGCACTCAGACCGGGAACAAGCGAATGGGACGCTTATGTTCAGGATGTTCTTGATTTGATTGAATATGCAAACGGCGACGCCCAAACGAGCTACTGGGGTGCGCTTCGTGCCGAAAACGGAAGCGAAGAGCCTTTTAACATTAAATATATCGGTCTCGGTAATGAAAACTGGGGCGAGATTTACGAGCGTAATTTTAAAGCCTTATATGAAGAAGTTAAGGAAGTTTATCCCGAAATTACCGTTATATCATCATCGGGTACATGGCTTGACGGCGATGCGTATGATGAAAACTGGAGCTGGATTAGCGAGGACTACAGCGATACGATAGTAGATGAGCATTATTATACGGCAGACGGCTATCTTTTCAGCAATAATGACAGATATGATGATTTTGACCGTGATTCGGCACACGTATTTATAGGTGAATACGCAGCAACTTCATGGGGAGTCGGTACTCTCGAAACAAAATCAAATCTTTGGGAAGCTATTGAGGAAGCGAGCTACCTTACGGGAATTGAGCGAAACGCAGATATTGTTGATATGATTTCCTATGCGCCGACGTTCGCCAAGGTAAATGCTCAGTGCTGGATGCCTAATTTGATTTGGTTTGATTCTCAGGAGGTTGTGCTGACACCGAGTTACTATATGCAAATGCTGTTTGCAAATAACTACGGAAGTAAGTATCTTAAATCGAACTTTGATAACGGTACGACTATAGAAAATGAAATTTACGAGTCCGTAACCGTCGATGAAGAAAATGAAGTTTTATATATCAAACTTGTAAACTCAGCGAAAAAAGCACAGACGGTAAATATTTCTTTAAGTGATTTCGGCAGCATTAACCGAGTGTCCGCTCAGTCGCTTAAAAGCTCATATTGGGGTGCCTGCAACGAGGTAGGATATAATGCAATTTATCCTGTTGAGGAGAATTTGGAATTTACTCAGTCGGGCAGTATCGAGGTTGATTTGGCTAAGAATGATATTACGGTTATTCGTGTTGCTTACGGCGATAACGACGGCTCGTCACTGTATACCTTGCCTGATTTTATCGAAACAATTCCGTCCGCTACAAAATATTATCCTCCCGCTATAAGAATCGGTGTTCCGTGCGGTATTGCGGCGGCAGTTGTTGTAATCATTTTAATTATTGTAATAATTAAGCTTGTTAAAAAGCATAAGGCAAAGAAAAAGCTGAACAAAAGCAATGATAATGACAGTAATGATAATGATAGTATCGAAAGCATAGAAAACAGTGTTCCGAAGCCGGATGAAATAACACAGGATAATCAGGACGACAAACCGAATTTACCGCCTGATGAAAAAGAAAATTTTGACGGAAAAGAGTAAGAAAATCAATGAATATAACCTTTTTTTCAGGTGTAACCACACCGGATTTAAGCTACAGTCAACTGCCACAGCTGAAAAATCATAATGTTTCTTTTTTCAAAATGAATGAGGGAGCTTTGCTGATTAAGCAGGCTCCCGAAACACAGGTGCTTATCGTTGACGCAATGGGAAAAGTACCGAATGAAATGATTGACGCTTTGCCGCAGCTTAAGCTTATACATTCAGAGGGAGTCGGCTATCAGGGAGTTGATACGGCATATGCGGCAAAAAAAGGTATTGCCGTTTGCAACAATAAAGGTGTTAATGATACCGCCGTTGCCGAGGATGCAATTCTCTTAATGCTTGCGTGCCTGAAATCAATAATAACAGGTCATCAAAGTGTTTATGAGGGACGTCAAATGGATGTAAAAAAAGCGTCGTTCGGTATTATACGTGAGCTTAGTCAATGCACTGTAGGACTTATAGGCTTCGGCGATATTGCAAGAGCGACAGCGAAATTTGCTAACGCTTTGGGTGCAACCGTTATATATTCAAACCGTACCAGATATGAAAATTTGGAACGTGAGTATAATGTAAAATATGTTGATAGAGATACATTGCTTAAAACATCAGATTTTGTATCTCTCCATGTTGCTGTTACAAACGATACAAAGGAAATGGCAAACGATGATTTTTTCAGCAAGATGAAAAGCGATGCATATCTTATAAATACTTCAAGAGGCGAGCTTGTTAATAATGAAGCGCTTTTAAACGCTCTTTTGACCGATAAAATTGCAGGCGTAGGTCTTGACGTTATCGCTCCCGAGCCTGTTCAGGCGGACAATATTCTTCTTGATGAGAGAATTAAGGATAAGCTTGTTTTAACTCCGCATATTGCCGGAATTACAAATCTTACAGTCAATAAAATTTATCAGTCTATATGGGACAATATCACAAGGCTGATTAACGAACAGCCGTTAAAAAATAAAGTAAACTGAAAGGCTATGGAATTCATATGAAAAATATGAAAAGAGTTTTCTCTCTGTTAATTTGCGCAGTGTTAATTATCGCAAGTTTTTCAGGATGTTCAAAGGCAACTCAATACAGTGTAAGCTATACAAAAAATGACAGCGATGTGGCAATCGTCAGCTTTAACTGTGCGGCGCCGTGGGGCAATCTGCTTAAAGGAACAAGCTCGAGTGCGAGAGTAAAGCGTTTTGCCGCATATATGAACGCTGTAAAGCCGGATTCAATCGGAACGCAGGAAATGAACAGCGACTGGCTTGAAATGCTTGGTGATCTTATGAGTGATTATGACAGCTACGGTGTTGTTCGAGGCGGAGACGAAAACGAAAAGAAAAGCGAAATGAACGCTGTTTTTTGGCTTAAAGATAAATATGACTGTGTTGATAAGGGTACATTCTGGCTTTCGGAAACTCCCGATACTCAAAGCAAATATGAGGGCGCCGGATGCTACAGAATCTGCACATATGTCGTTCTTGTTAATAAATCGGATGCCACAAGCTATATTCACTTTAATACCCACCTTGATAATGCAAGCGATGATGCAAGAAATTTTGGCGCACAGGTTATACTTGACAAAATCAGTGAAATCAGCGCTTTATATCCCGACGCAGGTATAATTCTTACAGGCGATTTTAACGATACTATCGACAGTCTGCCGTATAATACGATAGCTCAAACGCTCAGCGATACAATAAAGCTGACGAGCAGCGAGGATGAAGTTATGAGTACGTATACCGATTGGGGTCAGATTGAGGATGAACAGACACCTATAGATTTTATTTTTACAAATAAAGACGCTACTGATTATGTCGTCCTTGACGATATTTCAAACGGCTACGTTTCAGACCATTACGGAATATTGTCAACAATTACACTTTAATGAATTTCAGCAAAAAAGCACCTTTGATTTCTCAAAAGTGCTTTTGTATTTAATATTTGTTGAATGTCTTGTATTTATTATACCATTATCAGTGGATTTTGCAATATTTTCGGCATGGTTTAAAGCATTGTCAGCGAATATAAAGACAGAAACGGTTTTATTGGTTAATGATATGTGTGTGGAAATAGTCGATGTAGCCAACAAAAAATTTGAGCGTTTTAAAAATGACAACTCATTAAAGCATATTCAAAATACGCTTTACATAGATAGGAAAGCCATAGATATTATTGATTGCTGTGATGACAGCGACGGCGGCATTTCTGTAATTTTGGAAACTGTAAAAGAAAATCTTTATAATATGGCAAAACTGTTTACTCGTCAAAAAATGACGAAGACAGCAAGCAGTGTTTAGATATGCTCTGTGCAGAAGCGGAAAACAAATCATATGATTATTGGTTTTCGGAAAAGATTGAATTTATTGAGATTGCGTTGATTTTTTCACAGTATAATGCTAATTTGATTTTGCAGGAATCAGACGAACTAATCAATCAGTGTAAGGATAATGACAGCTATTATCTTGACCGTGTGATTTTGCTCAAATACAAATTATTAAAGCAGAGCGAAAATCAAAATGAAGCCGATGAATTTTTGTTCAGCTATATTGATTGTGACGGAGTGCGTGAGTATATTGTTAAAAAATATACAGAAGAAAAAAACTACGATAAGGCGGAAAGGCTATGTCTTGACAAACTAAAAGAAAAAGATTCTTCTTATATTTGGAACGATTTGCTCAGCGAAATTTATGAAAAATCGAGGCAGTTTGAAAAGCAGCTTGATATTGAGTTAAATGAACTTTTAACCGGAAGGGCGAAAAAATATGACAAAGTAAAAATTTTAATGCAAAAGCTCGGATTGTGGGGAAATGAATATAACAGCTTGCTTTTAAAATTATCGAATAAACTTTCTCCTCACGCATTTGGCAAAATTCTGGAATCCGAGGGTGAATACGAAAAACTTTTTGATTTGGTTAAAAAGAACAGATATTTACTTGACGGTTATTTTAAGATAATTGTCAGAAAATTTCCTAAAGAAACTTATATTATGTATAGCGACTATATAATTGAAAATGCTAAAACGGCATATTCAAGAAATCAATATGCTGTTCTTTGCAAAAAAATCGGTGATTTATATAATTATGGCGGTAAGACAGAAGCAATGCAAACGGCGGATTTCTTAAAAAGAGAATATCCGAGAAAATCAGCCCTTTGCGATGAGATTGATAAAATATCAAAGCGCTTTAAATAAAATGTTTTTGTTAAAAATGAAACTGTAAAACAATGTGTGTAAGTTAGAAAACAAAAGTCCTATAATAATGTTGGAGCCAATACCCCAATATTTATTATAGGACATATTGTTTTGATTTAAAGATAAATCGGTTATGGAGTTTGTTCAAGGATGATTAAATTACAGGTGTAATACTCTTTCTTTTATTTCCTGTGTTCTGCCTTGATTCCAGAACTGTGTGCCTATATAACCGCAGGTACGGCGGGCGACATTCATTTTATCTTGGTCTTCATTTCCGCACTTAGGGCATCTCCAAATAAGTTTGCCGTCTTCGTTTTCGACAATCTGAATTTCACCGTCATATCCGCAGCACTGGCAGTAGTCGGACTTGGTATTAAGCTCGGCGTACATAATATTATCGTAAATATATTTCATTACCTGAAGCACAGCCGGAATATTGTTTTGCATATTAGGAACTTCAACATATGAGATTGCGCCGCCGGGAGAAAGAGCCTGAAATTCAGATTCAAACTTGAGCTTTGTGAAAGCATCAATTTCTTCGGTAACGTGAACATGATAAGAATTTGTTATGTAGTTTTTATCTGTTACGCCCGGAATAATTCCAAATCTCTTTTGCAGACATTTTGCAAATTTATATGTTGTTGATTCAAGCGGAGTTCCGTAAATACTGTAGTCAATATTTTCTTCAGCCTTCCACTTCGCACAGGCATCATTCATATGCTGCATTACAGAAAGAGCAAACGGCTTGCCCTCGTCGGATGTGTGAGATTTGCCTGTCATATATTTTGTACATTCATAAAGTCCGGCATAGCCGAGAGAAATTGTTGAATATCCGTTAAACAAAAGCTTGTCGATTGTTTCGCCTTTCTTGAGCCTTGCAAGCGCTCCATGCTGCCAAAGAACAGGAGCAGCGTCGGATTTTGTACCCATAAGCCTTTCGTGACGGCAGATAAGCGCCCTGTGGCAAAGTTCAAGACGTTCGTCAAATATTTTCCAAAACTTGTTCATATCTCCGCCTGATGAGCAGGCAACATCAACAAGATTGATTGTTACAACACCCTGGTTAAATCTGCCGTAATATTTATGCTCGCCCGCAACATAGTTCTTTGCATTGGCAATATTACCTACATTATTGTCTGTAAAACGGTCAGGCGTTAAGAAAGAACGGCAGCCCATACACGTATATACATCGCCTTTGAGTTCTTTCATTACCTTTTCACTGATGTAATCGGGAACCATTCTTTTTGCAGTACATTTAGCCGCAAGAACAGTCAAATCCCAATAAGGAGAATCCTCGGTGATATTATCATCCTCAAGTACATAAATAAGCTTCGGAAAAGCAGGCGTTACCCATACGCCGCTTTCATTTTTTGTGCCCTGAATTCTCTGTTTCAAAGTTTCCTCAATAATGAGTGCTAAGTCTTTTTTCTCCTGCTCGTTTTTAGCCTCGTTAAGATACATAAATACTGTAACAAACGGAGCCTGACCGTTAGTGGTAAGAAGTGTTACAACCTGATACTGAATTGTTTGAACACCCTTGCTTACCTCGTCACGCAAACGGCTTTCGGTGATTTTTGTAATCTTTTCTTCAGATAGTTCAACATCAAAGTCTTC
Source organism: Clostridiales bacterium (assembly GCA_020860025.1). Classification (GTDB taxonomy): domain Bacteria; phylum Bacillota; class Clostridia; order Oscillospirales; family Acutalibacteraceae; genus Eubacterium_R. The sequence continues at coordinate 7,924 of JAJBVC010000029.1, forward strand.
AGATTCTTCAATAACCTGCCGGCGGATTTTTTCACGGCTGGTCTGAACAAACGGCGCAAGATGAGCAAGAGATATCGACTGACCGCCGTACTGGCTTGAAGCAACCTGTGCAATAATTTGAGTTGCAATGTTGCAGGCGGTTGAAAATGAATGAGGTTTTTCAATCATCGTGTCGGAAATAACCGTTCCGTTTTGAAGCATATCTTCAAGATTAACAAGGTCGCAGTTATGCATATGCTGTGCAAAATAGTCTGCGTCGTGAAAATGAATCAAGCCCTGGTCGTGAGCGTCAACAATCTCCTGAGGCAAAAGAATTCTTTTGGTAATATCTTTTGAAACTTCGCCGGCCATATAGTCACGCTGAACAGAATTTACTGTAGGATTTTTGTTTGAATTTTCCTGCTTAACCTCTTCGTTATTACATTCTATCAAAGATAAAATCTGATTGTCGGTCGTGTTGGCCTTCCTTATAAGAGAACGGTTGTAGCGGTATTTAACGTAAAGCTTTGCAACGTCAAACGCACCCTGAGCCATAATCTGATTTTCAACAATGTCCTGAATTTCCTCGACCGAAAGGGCACGGTTTGTCTTTGCCATTTTAAATTCAACGTACTCGGCAATTTCGTTTATCTGGCTTTGAGACAATTCTTCTTTTTTGCAGGCGGCGTTTGCTTTTGATACGGCTTTGATAATTTTATTTATATCAAAATCTACTTCTGCGCCGTTCCTCTTGATGATTTTCATTCTTGTTTCCTCTTTCTTTTATCTCTTTTATCTCTCTTATTGTCTCTTTAAAAAATATTACAAATTGTTACACATTTCAAGCGACTGTTCATATAATACCAAATTATTAAAGCTGTGTCAATAGGAAAAAACACAAGATATTGTATTTTTAGACCGCAAAAAGCTCAAAAAATGCATATATGTAGATAAATAGAATTTTGTCTGTTTCACAAAAATAAGTAAGAATACTTGCAAAATCGGGAATTAAAAAGTTACAAAATTCTGTGAAACACTTAAGTTTTTAAAGCGAAAAAATTTAAAAATTTTTTTAAAATTACAGATTTTTACACGTCGGCAGACTGATATTGTAACTTTATTTGGAAATAATTATTGGTTGACGATAACGCAATAATAACGTATAATATCAGTATAATTGTCGAAGAAATGCGGAGGAGGGGAAATACTGTTGAACGATACCGGTGAATTGCTTGATAAGAGCAAGCTTTTTGATAAAAGCAATATAGAAGAACTTTATGCGCCGAAAAAACGCAATGTTGCAAAAAATGTTTACAGAAGAGTGCGAAAATATGCGGTTCGTGTTGCGAAAAAGCAGGATACTTTTCGTAAAGAAATGCGTAAAATACTGCTTGAATACAGAAAAAACGAATATGAAAAATTTAAGCAGCAGGTAAAGACAAATCCTAAGGTTATTCTTTTTTCCGCCTTTGACGGAAGAAGCTACGGCGACAGTCCGAGAGCCATATATGAATATATGCTTAATGACGAACGGTTTGAGGATTATACGTTTGTATGGGCTTTTCGCAAGCCTAAAGAATTTACTTTTGTAATTGATAATCCGAATACGTATATTGTTCCCGTTAAATCAAATGAATACAGATATGCCTGCGCTTTGGCAAAATACTGGATATATAATTACAGAATTGCAGATCATATTTATCCTAAAGAGGATCAAGTTTATATTCAGCTTTGGCACGGAACTCCGCTTAAGCGACTTGGCTATGATATAAAAATTTCCGACAATGCAATGAATTCAAAGTCGGAGATAAGAGATAAATATAAGGTTGACGCACAAAAATTTAAGTATATACTTGCTCCGTCACGTTTTGCCGGAGAAAAGTTTATTTCCGCCTGGAATCTTGAAGCTGTCGGAAGGACGGACGCTGTTTTGGAGCTTGGCTATCCGAGAAATGATTTTCTCATAAATTATACGCAGGCGGACGTTAAGGCTATAAAGGAAAAGCTTAATCTGCCCGACGGAAAAAAGTATATTCTTTATGCACCTACTTGGCGTGATAATCAGCACAAGGCAGGAGTAGGATATGTTTATGAGACAGAGGTCGATTTTGACAAGCTGCGTGACGCTTTAAGCGATGAATATATTATTTTGTTCAGGGCTCATTATCTTGTTGCAAATTCATTTGATTTTGAAAAGTATAAGGGCTTTGTTTACGATGTGTCGTCGGTTAATGACGTCAATCATCTTTACGTAATCTCCGATCTCCTTGTAACGGATTATTCGTCAGTGTTTTTTGACTATGCCAATTTAAAAAGGCCGGAAATTTTTTATATGTACGATTTAGATACTTACGGCAATGAGATTCGTGGATTTTATATTGACCTTGACGAACTGCCGGGGCCTATCGTAAAAACCGCCGACGAACTTATTAACGCTGTAAAAAATGCGGATAATGATAAAAATAATTACAGTCAAAAGTATGAACGCTTTAATAAAAAGTTCAATTATCTTGACGACGGCAATGCGTCGAAAAGAGTTGTTGAGACTATTATAGAGGAACTTAGATAAAAACTTAGATAAAATGAATAAAACAAAAAAAGCACTGCGGATATAAAGTTCACAGTGCCTTTTATTATATTTGCTTGCGGACTATATCGTATTCACTGCCGTCGGGGCGAAAATATCTGCACGTTTTATTTTGTTCGCTGATAAGCCTTACATATTCATCCTCATCAAGAACAAGAGCGCAAAAGTTCTCGTCTGTTTCTTCGTCATATGAATTATACCAGCATTTTTCACAAAGATTATCCATATTTACTGTCTTTCCAAGCGTGTTATTTTAATGAGAGATACATTTCTTTAATATTTTCTTTTGTAAGCGGGATTGGATTTCTTGTCATAAGCATAGACATACTTTTTTCGGTCAGCTCGTCAATCTGCTCATCGGTAGTACAGCCGATTTGAGAAAGAGAGCATACCATACCCATACGCTTTTTCATAGCAGTGATTTCGTCAGCCATCGCAAACGGCGAATCAAAACCGCAGTCCTTTGCAAGAGCCGTAATTCTTCCGTCATCGTCTGCATACTCGGCATTGAATTTTAAGAAATAATCAAGTGTAAAAGCGCACGCTTCACCGTGGGGAACACCGTAAATATTGGTAAGCGGAAACGAGCAGGCGTGAGAGCCTGTTGTTCTTGGGTGACTGAAAGCAACGCCGGCAACGATTGAAGCCTCAGCCATTTTTTCTCTCGCCTTTAAATCAGACGGATTGTTATACGCTTTTTCAAGCCATTCAAAAACAAGCCGTGCGCTGTATATTGAGCAGGCTGTGCATATAGGCTGGTGAATTGTCGCCCAGTAGCTTTCAATTGCGTGAGAGAGAACGTCAAGACCTGTTGACGCTGTAATTTTAGGCGGTACGGTAAGAGTAAGCTCCGGGTCGATTACAGCGATTTTAGGATACATTGCAGGGTCGTTCATAGGACTTTTAATATTTCTTTCAACGTCGGTTAAAACAGCGATATTCGTAACTTCAGACGCCGTTCCCGATGTGGTTGTAACGGCAATCATAGGTATAGTCTCGCTTGCATTTATCGCTTTGCCCAGACTGTGATATGAGCGTATTTTATCATTACCCTTTGCTATAGCGCACGCAGCTTTGCAGCAGTCCATAGGAGAGCCGCCGCCGAGAGCAACGGCAAAATCCGCACTGATTTCTCTGATTAAATCAACGCAGTCGTCAACATTGCTTGTAGTAGGATTTGGGCGGACGTCGCTGAAAACGGCTTTGATTTTTCCGCCGCTCAGTTTTACAAATTCATCTGCGAGAGAGTTTTTGGCAAAACTTTTTGAGCATACAAGAACACCTTTTGTTCCGCCGATTTCATCAATATATTTACTAAGGTCATTTCTTTTTTTGTTTCCGAAAATAAGCTTGACGGGAAGATTAAATTCCCATTCCATAAAATCATCTCCAAATGTAATTTTTATAATATAATATGTATAATATCACATTTGTCAAAAACAATCAACAAATTGACTTAAAAGCCGCTAAAATAAAGGAATGCAACCAACGGTTGACATAAAAATTCTCTTTGTAAAGTCCGCTTTATAGAAAAACTACGGAAGATTTTGTAAAATCTGAGCAACAAGAAAGGAAATGTAAACCACAATTTCCTTTAGAAAATAAAACAGTTTACAGGAGAAAATTTATGACAGTGACAAACACACAGCATTTTAAAATTGCAAGAAAAATTGTATCAAATATGACGTCTGAAAGTTGGGAGACTATACCTCATGCGGTTATTTCTTATGAGCCGGAGGTAACCGAATTTTTAAATGTTATGAAAGAAATAAATGAAAACTCGACAAAACAGACGAAGCTTACTCTTAATACAATTATGTTAAGAGTGATTGTCGAAGGGCTGAAAGCGTGCCCGATTTTAAATTCGCATATTAAATTTAACCGAAAGCTTGTAAGAGGCGAGGTTAAAACATTCGAGGAAATTCACATTTCTATGCCAATGGTTCTTAAAACAGGGGAAATGATGACCATAAATATGCACGATATGCAAAACAAGACAATCAGTCAGATGCGTGACGCAATAGCCGACAGCGCACGCCGAGCAAACAATTCCGATTTAAACGAGGTGATGTTTGAGGTATCTCTTGATAATACACTGACAGGATTAAAGCAAGGCAAAATCGCTCAAACAATTTGCAGGCTGATAGGTTCAAAAACAGGCAAGCACAAAGTAAAAACACTTAAAGGTAAAGAAAAAAAGGAATATTATTCAATTCCGACAACAGACCGTCTTACAAAGCACGATATTGAGCAGGGAACAATTACCGTTTCAAACCTTGGTTCCGTTTGCCGAAATTGGAACGGAATTTGTACAATTTTGGAAATAATACCTCCTCAAGTTTGTGCAATTGCAATAGGCGCAACGCAGCTTGTCCCTATTGCCGAAAAAGACGGAACAGTCCGCACGGGATATAAATTACCGCTGACTGTAGCGTTTGACCACAGAGCGCTTGATATGGGCGATGTTGCTCCGTTTATTAACAGGCTTAATGAAATTTTTGCCAATCCTCAAATTATTAAAGAGTGGGTATAAAACTTTGTACAGACAAACGCTCTTTTTTTTGTAAAAGCGATCAATTATTTATATCTTTCTCTTTTTAATCCTACGTTATTTAATATCTATATATCTTAAGTATATCTGACTAAGAGAGATAGAGAGATATTTTTATTTACTTTTATTTCTTTTTTTACTTTTCTTTACTTTTCTTTACTTTTCTTTACTTTTCTTTACTTTTCTTTACTTTACTTTTATTTACTTTACTTTATGAACACAATGAAACATTATGTAACAGAATGTATACATATGAGCTGAGCGATAATGCTCAGCGCATATGAGGTGTGAGAAGTGAAAGAAAAATATTTTAAACCCGAAACAAATATTGATGAGTTTAAAACTGTTGATATTATATCAACAAGCGATTATAACGATTTGCAGGACGACGATAATCCTATTCCTTGGGGATAAACAAATAATAAAAATTTCTTTACAAGTAACCTCTACGGTGCTATAATCTCATTGTGATTTTGAGATTTCAGCAGGGGAGATTGCTATGCACGAGGATGTTGAAAGAGTTTTGGTTACCGAGCGGGAGCTTAAAGAAATTGCACAAAAGCTCGGCGAACGGATTACAAAAGATTACGAGGGCAAAAAGCTTCTCATTGTCGGCGTGCTTAAAGGCTCTATTTATTTTTTAACAGACCTTTCAAGGTACATAGATTTACCCTGTAATATTGATTTTATTCAGGCTTCAAGCTATGGCAACAGTGCTGTCTCAAGCGGTGAAATCAGTATTATTAAGGACATTTCGCAGGATTTGAGCGGTTTTGACGTTCTTCTTGTTGAGGATATTCTTGATACCGGCAGAACTCTCAAGTATATTTGCGATATGCTCGCAAAAAGAAATCCGGAATCAATTTCAATCGTTACACTTCTTGATAAGCCTGCAAGGCGGGCTGTCGATATTCACGCTGATTATGTAGGCGTTGACGTGCCCGACGAATTTGTTGTGGGCTACGGTCTTGATTATAACCAGTCTTACCGTAATCTGCCGTATATCGGCGTGCTTAAAAGAAGCATTTATGAATAATTGAAATTAAAAATAAATATTTATCGTGGTTTTGAGCAGTTCGTTAAAGAGTTGTGAGAATTAAAAGGGAATCAGGTGCAAGTCCTGAGCAACCGCCATTACCGTATTTGATGAAGGGGCAACAGTGCCATTGGGAGACTGAGAAGGCGTTGCCGCAAGCTTAGCTATATCATAAGTCGGGAGACCTGCCACAAATATAATTCAGCTTTTGGGCAAGCGGAAAAGCGTAGGATTAAATACCTGCTATACCTCTGCCCATTTGTGACAGAGGTTTTTATTTTGAAAAAAACAGGAATCTTTTTTCTTTGCATTATAATATGTATTTCTCTTTTCGGTTGCAGTCAAAGCAGTGATGTTGACTCAAACAGCCAGACGAGCGTAACGACCGCCGACGTATCGTCGGAAACTTCAGCCGCCGAAACAAGCAATTCAAAAAGCACACAGACCGAAACAAGTACATCCGACTCGGCAAAGAGTACGCTAACGACTTCCGAAAAAGAGACGTCAACATCTTCATCACAAACTAAAAGCGCAACAACCTCAAAAAAAGCTGCCGCAACTACAAAAAAATCGGCAACAACTTCCGCCAAAGAAACGACAACGGCGAAAAAAACCACATCAAAAAATACGACAACCAAAAAGTCAACAACAAAAAAGTCTACAACTAAAAAGACAACAACTGCCACAGCCACTGAGATAAGCTGTACCGTTACAATAGAATGTACGTCGATACTTGACAATATGGACGATTTAAAAGCCGGTCACGAGGCATACGTGCCGTCTGACGGCATAATATTAAACAGCACAAGCGTAACCGTAAGCAGCGGTTCAACAGTCTATGACGCTTTAACACTTGCCTGTTCAAAGGGCGGTGTAACCGTAAGCTCAAAAAGCAGTGCCTACGGAAAATATATAGTAGGTTTTAACAATATTGACGAAAAGGACTGCGGTTCTCAAAGCGGATGGACTTACACAGTCAACGGAAAATATCCGTCAAAAAGCTGTGACAAATATACTCTTTCAAACGGAGATAAAGTGGTATTTATATACACTTGCTCATATTAAAATTTCATATTGGAGGTAAAAAATATGAAAAAAGTAATTTCAATAATCATTTCCGTCTGCGTGCTGATTTCATCGGTATGCGTAGGCTTTTCAGCCATGGCGGACACGGGAGTTAACGTGTATTTTTCGCTTTACGATGCGGGATACACTATGGAGCCGACTTCAATTAACGTAACGGCTGATTTGTCAGACGAATACGAAAGCGTTACAGGCTATAATGATTCCCAAACCGAGCCGACAATTCTTGACGCAATTATAGCCGCTCACATTTCACTATACGGTGAAAGCTTTACGTTTAACTGTTCAAGCGGATGGATAAGCTACGCTTTCGGTCAGTCGGCATATAATTCTACGTACCGTCAAAACGGTGCTTCGGCTTACAGTCTTGATACAGCACTGAGCGACGGCGATTATATTGACTTTGCATTTTATCAGGACACAAGCGCTTACAGCGACGCATATGCCTGTTTTGATATAAGAACGGCTGATATTGAGGTTGGAGAGAGTATTACTCTTACAGCTACTGCTGAGGGTTATAACGAAAGTTATGAGGTAGTTGATTTCTCTCTTTATAATATGCCTGTAACAGTTAACGGCGAAAGCGTCGGAACGCTCGATTCAAACGGTCAAATAACTTTATCGTTTGATGAGACGGGAACTTATAAAATTACGACTGCCACATCGCTTAATTCAACTCCTGTTATGGCGCCGTTTTGTACAATTACCGTAACAGAAAAAGCGACAACCACAACCACCACAACAACGACAACGACCGCCGGTTCGTCAACAAAAACGTCAGCAAATACCGATATACCGGCGTCTGAAGATATTTACACCGTAATAGTCGGTGCGGCAAATTATCTTGCCGATAATACAGACAGCTTTACTGTTGAAAACGCTATTGACTATTTAACGCTTATAAATTCGGGAATAGATACGAGCGAAACCGATGATGCATTTATTCAAAGCGTTCTTGACAATTTAAAGGCAAATGACGGCAAGCTTGTTGTTGACGGCGCTGAAAATATAGGCGTTTACGGCGCAGTTATTCAAATTTTATATACGCTCGGCTACGATGCAACTGACTTTGAGGGATATGATATTGTAGAAGCGTTTACTTCAATGGACGTTACAGTACCTGCCGAAAATCCGTATTATTACCGTGTCGCTATAGAGGCAACGATGTATATTGACAATGATAATTTTGCTAAATCACTTTGTGATACATTTATCAGCAATTATTACACAATGGGCAGCGGTATGTATTATTATGGCTATTCCTGCGATAATACGGCGATGTTTATTACAGCTCTTGCTTATTATTATGACGATTACCAAGAGGTTGTTGACGACGCTCTTGCATTGCTTGAAACCTATAAGGTAGACGGCGGTTACTGCTATAATCCGACATACGGCACCGAGCCTAACTGTGATTCAACCGCTATGGCACTTATGGCATATTCGGCAGTATGGGATTTGGAAAAGGCGACTGTAGCATATAATGACCTTATGACGTTTGAAAGCGATGAAACAGGCGTGTTTACATATGGCGGTGAAAAAAATCTTTATGCAACAAAGGATGCGCTCCTTGCACTCGAATATTATTACGCTGTTGTTTTGATTGAAGAAGTTTTCGGTGATTTTGAATCTTATCTTACGGATGATGAAACAACCGAAAGTACGACCGCATCCGAAGAAAGCACAACGGCAAGCAGCGATACAACTACTACCGCAACCGCAGCCGACTCGTCATCTTCTGTCAAGACGAATACAAGCAAAACGTCACCGTCAACAGGAAACGACGCAGTTCTTGCTACAGCATTTTCCGCACTTACAATTGCATTTGCCTGCGTTTTGATGATTAAAAAATCAGGAAGATAACGTAACTTAAATGTCTTATTTCAAATACGCTTCGCCAATCGGCGAAATGCTTATTGCAATTGATGAAAATGACGTTACGGGTTTATGGTTTGAAGGGCAAAAATATTTTCCGGATATTGATATTTCAAAAGTTATAAATGCACCTTCGCCCTGTTTTCAAAAAGTAAAATTGTGGCTTGACGCTTATTTTAAAGGTGAAAATCCTGATGTCAACTTTCAGCTTTCACCAAATGGCAGCGATTTTTCTCATCTTGTTTGGAAAGAGATTTTTGCAATACCATACGGCAAAACGGCTTCTTACGGTGAAATAGCGAAAATTATCGAGAAAAAATGCGGCAAACGTGTGTCGGCTCAGGCTGTAGGCGGTGCAGTCGGCCGTAATCCGATATCTGTAATAATTCCGTGCCATCGTGTTTTGGGCGCAGACGGTTCGCTGACAGGATATGCCGGCGGAGTTGAAAGAAAAAAGTTTCTGCTCAATATTGAAAAATCAAATATTTAAAAGAGAAAGGCGGAGTGTTAAATCAGCACTCCGCCTTTTTAATATGTTGTTTACTTTTGATATACTGTTACTTTAATAATGAACGATACATTTTAATGTATTCGTTTGCGCTCTTGCCCCAGCTCATATCGCAGTCAAGCGCACGCTTAACGAGGGTATTCCAGCCGCCGCTGTGGTATGCGTCATCGGCACGGTAAATTGCGCCGAGCATATCGTACGCATCGTATGATTTAAACGTAAATCCGTTGCCCTCTCCGTCGCCGCAGTCGGTAATTGAGTCTTTAAGTCCGCCCGTTTCTCTGACAATCGGAAGTGTTCCGTAGCGAAGCGCAACCATCTGCGAAAGTCCGCACGGCTCAGACTTACTCGGCATAAGAAACATATCGGCACCTGCATAAATCTTTCTTGCCAAGTCGGGAACGAAGCCTATTGTAATTCCAACCTTATCCGGATATTTATCGTGAAGATAACGGAAAAAGTTTTCATATTCCCATTCACCGCTTCCGAGAACAACGTACTGCAAATTACGCTCGCAAATACTCTTTTCAAGCACCGCTTTCATCAGGTCAACACCCTTGTGACCTACAAGTCGTGTAACTATTCCGATAAGCGGAGTATCCGCACTGACGTTAAGACCCATCATTTTCTGAAGCTCTTCTTTATTTTTTGCTTTATTGCTGAAATCATCGGAGTTATAGTTTGCCCATATATCCTTGTCTGTTTCGGGATTATAGCCGTCAACGTCAATGCCGTTAAGTATTCCGCAAAGCTTCCAGCTGCGCTGATTTAAAATCGGGTCAAGACCGTGACTGTACCACGGGTCAAGAATCTCCTTAGCATATGTAGGAGATACAGTTGTTACTTTATTAGCACATTCAATTCCGGCTTTCATAAAGTTTACAAGACCGTCATACAGAATCAAATTGCTGTGTTCGGGAGCAATACCAAGCACGTCGTTAAGAAGCTCGTCGCCGTATTTGCCCTGATACTGAATGTTATGGATAGTGAAAACTGTTTTAATATTTTCAAAACCCATTTTGTTTGCATAATAACAACTGTAATACAGCGGAGTCAGTGCGCTTTGCCAGTCGTTACAGTGAATAATATCGGGCTTCCAGTCAATAGCCGGAATAATTTCAAGCACCGCTCTTGCAAAAAATGCAAATCGTTCCGCATCGTCATAGTGACCGTAAATGCCGTCACGCTTGAAATAATACTGATTATCAAGAAAATAATAGATAACGCCATTTGATTTTGCCTCGAATATACCGCAGTATTGACGGCGCCATGATACAGGAACGGAAATAGACGTTATAAACTTCATCTTGTCTTTATATTCCTGCTTTATACTGTCGTAAAGAGGCATAACCACACGGCAGCCGATAAGCCTTTTACGAAGTGCAACGGGAAGCGAGCCGGCAACGTCGCCGAGTCCGCCTGATGCCATAAACGGCAGAGCCTCAGAGGCTACATACAATACTTTCATTTTTTACCACCTTTATATTCTTGCATTTTTCGTCAGGCAAATCGGGAATGTATCTGCACCCGAAAGCTCAACCGAATCCTTTATGCTTACATTTTTGTCTGCAATAATACAGCTGATTTTTGAATTGTCGCCTACAACAGTGTCCTGCATAAGAATTGAATTTTTAACAACAGTGCCCTTGCCGATTTTTACGCCCTTAAATATTATGCAATTCTCTACGGTGCCGTTAATTATACAGCCGTCTGCCACAAGAGAATTTTTAAGCGATGAGTCGGGGCCGTAAATTGTCGGCATATCGTCACGCTCTTTTGTCGATATAGGAGAGCTGAAAAGCTTCGTTCTGTTTTCTTTTTCAAGCAGTGACATTGAAATGTCATAGTAGCTCTGAACCGAATCAACCGTTCCCACAAAGCTGTCTGTAGCGTCAAATGCGTTGATTTTCAGCTTGTCAACATTAGCCATAAGAATATTTCGCTGATACGATATTTCATTTTTTGAGTGAGCGGTGGTAATGAGCGATTCAAGCAGATATTTTTTCATAATAGTGATGTTGCAGGAATGAAAAACATCCTCATCGGTCTGCTTGTCAAGGCTCATTTCGGTAATTCTGCCGTTTTCGTCAACCTTGTCAAAGCATAAAACAGAGCCTATATTTTTTGGCATTTTACTGCGAACGCCTACTATTGTAATGTCTGCACCGCTTTCTTCGTGCGCTTTCAAAAGCTTATCATAGTCAACAGAGAGAATATTATTGCAGTCGGACATAACAACATACGGTTGATTTGACTGCTGAAGAAAACCGAGATTTCCGTAAATAGCGTCAATACGATTCCCCCACATTGTAGCGCTGCCTACAGAATACGGAGGCAAAAGGTAAAGACCGTCTGTCTTTCTGCTCAAATCCCACGGCTTGCCTGTACCGACGTGATCCATAAGTGAACGGAAGTTTGCGTTAGTTACAACGCCGATTTTTGCAATTCCGCTTTCAACCATATTTGAAAGAGGGAAGTCAATTAAACGAAATCTTGAGCAAAACGGCACCGAACCCATTGTTCTCATAGCTGTGAGTGAGTCAAGAGCCTCTTCATGAATGTTTGCAAAAATAATACCTAAAACCTTTTTTTCATTCATGATTTATACCTCCTCTCCTGATTTAACCATCACTCCTGGCGCAATATATTTGCCGTCTGTGATTTTTGCCGATGCACCGATTACCGGTATGCCCCATTCTTCGGGATTTTCAAGCTGTTCCGGGATTTCACCGATTTTAGCGTTTTCGCCGATAACAGCGTCTTCGGCAACGATGGAATAGTAAACCTTAGCACCTTTTTTGATTGTAGCTCCGGGCATAATTACGCTGTATTTTACGTCTGCGCCCTCTTCAATCGTTACGTTGGAGGATATAACGCTGTAATCAACGTCACCCTCAATTTCACATCCCTCGCTGATTGAAGAATTTTCAACAACGGCATTTTTGCCGATATAATGAGGCGGCGCCATAGGATTTCTTGAATAAATTCTCCAGCTCGTATCACTCAAATCCAAATCAACATTAGGATTGATAATATCAAGATTAGCCTCCCAAAGAGAGTCGATTGTTCCTACGTCTTTCCAATATCCCTTAAACGGATAAGCGAACATTCTCTCACCGGCATCAAGCATTGTAGGAATAATGTTTTTACCGAAATCGTTGGCTGAACCTTCGGTATTTTCGTCCTGAATTAAGTATTTTTTAAGCTTATCCCAGCTGAACACATAAACGCCCATTGACGCTTTATTGCTCTTTGGCTCGGCAGGCTTTTCGGCAAATTCGTAAATTTCATCGTTATCCTTTGTCGCAAGAATACCGAAACGTGAAGCCTCCTCCCACGGAACCTCAAGAACGGCGATTGTGCAGTCTGCGTTGTTCTTTTTGTGGAAATCAACCATTTTTGCATAATCCATTTTATAGATATGGTCGCCCGAAAGAATTACAACGTATTCGGGATCGTACTTTTCAATAAAGTTGATATTTTGATAAATTGCGTTTGCGGTACCCTTGTACCATTCTGCGCCACCGATTGCCTCGTAAGGGGAGAGAACGTGTATTCCTCCGTTTTGACGGTCAAGATCCCACGGCTGACCGTTTCCGAGATAATCATTAAGCTCCAGCGGCTGATATTGCGTCAGAACGCCGACTGTGTAAATACCGCTGTTAACGCAGTTTGACAGGGGGAAGTCAATGATTCTGTAATTACCGCCGTATGGTACGGCAGGCTTTGCAATGTTTTTTGTAAGAACGCCAAGTCGGCTGCCCTGTCCGCCGGCAAGAAGCATTGCTACAACATTACTTTTGTATGCCATTTTTTCTCCTTTTCTTTTGGATTTATTTTTTCAAGATAAACGGCTGAAAGTCCGTTCAGCTTTAATCCGATACTTTGTTCAAGGGAGTGCATAGGCTGCTTTTTAGCCTTGTACGTGCCTGAAAGTCTTGCCTTGCTGCCACCGTATTTTGCAAGAGATGTGTCCAAAATAACTTTGTATGAAGCCATTTCGGGAACGCCGATTCTGTATTCGTCAAAGCTGTTCGGCGTAAAGTTAAATACGGCGATGATTTCATTCTTTTTCTTATCAATACGCCTAAAGGCAATAATTGAGTTTGCGTTATCCTCGCTTGAAATCCACTGAAAGCCCTCCCAGCTGTAGTCAATTTCCCACAGAGCGGGATGCGCTTTGTAAAATTTGTTAAGCTCTTTAGTAAAGCCCTGAAGCTTTTTGTGTTTGTCATAATCAAGGAGCAGCCAGTCGAGTCCCTGCTTGTAATTCCATTCTATGAACTGACCGAATTCCGAACCCATAAACAGCAGCTTTTTGCCGGGATGAGCAAACATATACGCAAGAAACAGCCTTATTCCGTCAAATTTCATATCATAGTCGCCCGGCATTTTGTTAATAAGACTTGCTTTGCCGTGTACAACCTCATCGTGACTTATTGGCAAAATAAAGTTTTCGCTGAATGCATAAAAGAAGCTGAATGTTATACAGTTGTGATTGCCTTTTCTGAAAAGCGGATCCATAGACGTGTAACGAAGCATATCGTTCATCCAGCCCATATTCCACTTAAAATTAAATCCGAGTCCGCCGATTGAGGTCGGCATTGTAATCATAGGCCATGCGGTTGATTCCTCGGCAATCATCATAACGTCGGGATGCTCTTTAAACATTGCGCAGTTAAGCTCTTTGAAAAATTCAACAGCTTCAAGATTTTCTCTTCCGCCGTTTTTGTTCGGAGTCCACTGACCGTTTTCTCTGCCGTAGTCGAGGTAAAGCATTGAAGCAACTGCGTCAACACGCAAGCCATCAAAGTGAAATTCGTCAACCCAGTACATTGCGGACGAAATTAAAAATGATTTAACTTCATTTTTACCGTAGTCAAAAACTCTTGTGCCCCATTCCTTATGCTCGCCTTTTTTTAAATCACTGTATTCATATGTGCATTCGCCGTCAAATTCATACAGTCCGTGAGCGTCTTTCGGAAAATGAGCCGGTACCCAGTCGAGTATAACTCCTATTTCAGCCTTGTGACATACATCAATAAAATATTTTAAATCGTCCGGCGTACCGTATCGTGATGTAGGTGAAAAATAACCTGTTACCTGATAGCCCCACGAGCCGTCAAACGGATATTCCATAATCGGCATCATTTCAATATGCGTGTAGCCCATATTCTTAACGTAAGGCACAAGCTCGTCTGCCATTTGCCTGTAGGAGAGAAAATCACCGTTTTCGTGTTGTTTCCACGAGCCGAAGTGTATTTCGTATATATTTACAGGCTGTTCAAGAATATTTTGATTTTTCTTTTTATCGTACCATTTGCCGTCTTTCCATTTGTGATTTTTACTTTCATATACCTTTGAAGCGGTGCCCGGTCGTGTTTCGCTGTGAACTGCATACGGGTCGGCTTTCATTATTACCGTACCCGATTTTGTTGTAATAGCATATTTGTAGCAGTCATAAATATTTATACCGTCAATTTCCGCTTCCCAGATTTCTTGTGAAATCTTCGTCATTTTATTTTTGCTTGTATCCCAGCCGTTAAAGTCACCGGCAACGCTTACGGCTTCAGCGTGAGGTGCCCAGAGCCTGAATACAAAAGTATCGTCAGTAATCTTATGACAGCCGAAGAATTCATATGATTTATAATTTTTTCCGCTGTGAAAAAGATAGACGGGAAAATCGTATTCTTTTTTCATTTTTGTCATTTCGTATCTCCTTGTCGCAAAAAAAGGTCAATTTTGACGCAATTTTAATCTGCTTTTATTTATAATACCACTATTGTTTGCCATAATCAAGGATTTATTTGGTTAGTTTGTTACAAAATAAAAAATTATTTATTAAAAATATGTTTATTTTGTTAGAAAAAGCAGACGGCTGTTTTGTGTAATAAAAATTACAAATTTGATTTATTTTAGTATTGAACAAAAGTCTGTTTATATG
>JAJBVC010000202.1 GCA_020860025.1 Clostridiales bacterium
ATCTCTGCGTACCGGACTCCAAAACAACGGTGCCGTAACCACTCGGATGATTTGTAACCACGATTGCCTCTTCCTCGGTGACGTCAATTTCAACTCCGCCGAGATTGTCAACAAGCACCTCGAACATTTCAAAATCGGTCACGACATAACCGTCAATATCGACTCCGAAATTATACTCTATCGTATCGACTACATTATTATAACCGCCACTGCTGCAAGCTGCATTTAGCCTTTGCTCTGTACCCATTGACGGAATATAAACCCAAGTATCACGCAAAAACGATACCATTTTTATACAGCGGTGCTTCATATCAAATGAAATCAAAAGCATCGTATCGGAACGTGATGTTTCGTCATCGTCATCGCTTCTTGCGTCAACGCCTATAAGCAGTATATTTTTTACAAGCGCACTGTCTTCAAGCTCCGACTGCGTAACATATTCGTTATCCTGCTTATCGTCATATTGTATTCTTGCCAAAACGACTGCAAAAGCGCCAATGATTATAAGAATCAATACAAGAATTATAATCAGAATTTTTTTACGAAGAGAAAGTTTTCCGCCGTGCTTTTTTGCTTTCTTTTTCTTATTCTTTTTCGGAGCTTGTCCTCTATCCTTGCTTTTTTTGTTATTGGCACTTGAAGACGAACGTTTGCTTGAAAAATCAAAATCATCGGCAGTTTCACTTTGAAAAGTCTGCTGAGTATTCGCCTGTGGATTTTCGTTATAAGACTGTATACTACTGTCGCACGGATTAATTCCCGAATTTATATTTTGATTATCCGTAACTACATCATCGGGACTTCTGCGTTTTTTGCTGTTAAATTCAAAATCTATCGGAGAGTAATTATAGTAATTTTCATCCTGTGGCACTGTGCGGTCAGGCTCCTGTTCACGCTGCTTACCGTTAGGATTAAAATCCTCATTTTCAAATCTTGGCATATCGTCACCTCTTTTTGTAAATTTTACTACATATTTATGAATAATTCAACTGCTATTTTTTAAGTATATAAAAAGGACTTTTCACTTATTAAAAAAAGTATTGACAATTAACATAATTATTTTTAAAATATAACTAAGTATGTTTTACGCTTAAAAGTAAAACAACTGCTTTTTTCAGCTGAAGCGTGCGAAAAAGTCAACGACAATTTCTGCACCTGAAGCGCAAGGCTTAGTTTCTTACTTAAAACGTGAGTCGACTTGGTAATTGCGTATTGCTTTGCAATATGAGGAAAGTCCGAGCAGCACAGAGCAGGATAACGGCTAACGGCCGCCGAGGGTGACCTTAGGGAAAGTGCAACAGAAATAAACCGCCTCTTTTGAGGTAAGGATGGAAAGGCGAGGTAAGAGCTCACCGAGGAGATGGAGACACCTCCTGCCATGTAAACCCTATCCGCTGCAACATCGACTAAAGGGTTGTTTGCTCGACACATAACTTTGACGGATGGCTGGAGCGCAGGAGCAATTCTGCGTCGAGATAGATAATTACCCACGACAGAACTCGGCTTATTGTCGGCTCACTTTTTTTATTTGAGCAAATACTTAACTTTTTGTGATTTACTTTTATTTAAGTCGGAAACTAAGCTTTACAATCGATTATATGCCCTCAAAATTTGCCTATGGCATAATTTTGAAGAGGCTTAATTTCCATTTACGCCTTATCAGACTACAGTAAAGCGTATAATAATCTTCAACAAACTATATTTATTGTAGTCGGAAAGGCTTGAAAATTATGCTTGTAAATATGAGCGAGCTTCTCGCAGGTGCAGAAGTCGGAAATTATGCGGTCGGTTCTTTTTCCGTCGCAAATATGGAAATGGTGCTCGGTGTACTCAAAGCGGCAAAGGAACTTAACGCACCTGTAATATTGCAGATTGCCGAAGTAAGGCTTAAACAAAGTCCTCTTGAACTAATCGGGCCGTTGATGGTCGCTGCTGCGGAAAACGCAGACACACCTGTAGCCGTTCACTTTGACCACGGCAAAACTCTTGAAAAAATCAATCAGGCACTTGATTTAGGCTTTACGTCAGTGATGTTTGACGGTTCTCACCTGCCCCTTGATGAAAATATTGAAATGACAAAAAAGGTTATGGAAATGGCGCAGGAGTACGCTGCCGATGTTGAGGCTGAAATAGGCTGTGTCGGCGGAAGCGAGGACGGCAGTGAAGATATTGCAATAAACTGTACAAGAGTTGAGGACGCTGTACGATTCGAGGAAGAAACGGGCGTTGACGCTCTTGCAATAGCAATAGGAAATGCTCACGGAAATTATAAAAGCACTCCGAAGCTTCGCTTTGACATTCTTGAGGAGGTAGACAAGAATACAGACGTTCCTCTTGTTCTTCACGGCGGAACTGGAATTACACCCGACGATTTTGTAAAATGCTCCCACACCGGAATTAAAAAAATAAATATTGCGACGGCAACATTTGATACGGTTGAAAACACTGTTCATTCATGTTATAATGACGGTAGTATTAAAGGTTATTATGATTTGCAGGGCGCAGAGGTTGAGGGCGCCTACCAAAATGCAAAAAAGCACATTTTAATTTTTGGTACGGATAACAAAGCTTGAAAGGCTATGGTGACTATTATGCAGTATGTTGAATTTGATATGAGTAAGCCGTTGGATTTTATTCCTATCGGCAGAATTGCGATTGACTTTAATCCTACGGATATGTATATGCCGCTTAGTGAATCGTCAAACTTTAATAAATATGTTGGCGGTTCTCCGGCAAATATTGCTGTCGGTCTTGCAAGACTCGGCTGTAAGGTTGGCTTTTGCGGCTGCGTTAGCAACGACCAATTCGGCGATTTTGTAGTAAATTATTTTGACAAAGAAGGAATTGACACAAGTCAGATTACACGTGCTAAAAATGGCGAATGTATCGGTCTGACTTTTACGGAAATTCTTTCAAAAGAAAAATCTTCAATTCTTATGTACCGTGACAATGTTGCTGATTTTTGTATGGCACCTGAGGATATTAAAGAGGAATATATCGCATCGGCAAAAGCTATTATAATCAGCGGTACGGCACTTGCCAAATCCCCGTCGAGAGAAGCTTGCCTAAAGGCTATGATGCTTGCAAAAAAGAATAATGTAAGAATTGTTTTTGATATTGACTATCGTGAATATACCTGGACTTCAAAAGATGAGATTGCTGTTTACTACAGTCTTGTTGCTCAAAACGCAGACATTATTATGGGCTCAAGAGAGGAATTTGATTTAACCGAGGGTATTGTAGGAGTTAAAGAATCCGACCCCGAATCAGCAAAATACTGGCAGTCATTCGGTGCTGCGATATGCGTTATCAAACACGGTAAGGAAGGCTCTACAGCTTACACAAACGACGGAAAATTTTATTCAATCAAGCCATTCCCTGCCGTTAAATTAAAAGGCTTCGGCGGCGGCGACGGCTACGGCTCATCATTCCTTTACAGTTTACTTCAGGGAAAAGAGATAATCGAGTGTCTTGAATTCGGTTCAGCTTCCGCTTCAATACTTATTTCGGCTCACTCCTGCTCAGACGCAATGCCGTCAGCAAAACAGGTTGAAGATTTTATCCAAAAAAGCAAAGAAAAATACGGCGAAATGGTCGCAAGAGTTTAATATATTAGACAAGGGACTATCTTTTAATTGACTTTTCGGAAAAAATATGATATAATACCAACAATGTGATGAGGGAGTAATTCCACGCAATCCTATACATAGCGTGAGCTAAATCAACAACATGCCGACAGGCTGGTTTAGTTTTAAAGAATGAGACTCGTACATAGTGGAAAACTATGTACGAGTTTTTGTTTTTTAATTGAGGGCTTTGCCCGAACATCAACATTTGTCAAAGGCGAAGCCCGCTTAGGTGGGAGATTATGACTCCCGCCTAAGAAAAAAGATGAAACCCGCCACTTATAGAGGCGGGGGACATCTTTTCAAATGTTTAATCGAGGG
>JAJBVC010000094.1 GCA_020860025.1 Clostridiales bacterium
ATTATCTATATTATCGGGCGGCAGAGGCGAATCCGGATTTTCTTCAAGTTCCAAATTCTTGGCTCGAACCTTTCTTTTATGCTTTTCAATAATATCAACAACAACGGAAATAAAGAGTATAACCCCAAGAACGATAATCCACACATTTTTATTTTCGCTTATATTGTCAAACAAAAATCCGAGCTTCGGCACGCCGAACACTACCTTGCCGACAACATTATCCCACGAAACAGCCTTTGGGTCATTTGATGAGTTGGCGTCTCCCTTGGTCGTAAAGTGACGAGTGCTTTTATCAATTTCAACTACTCTATGGGAAACGAGCGTACCCTCACTGTCTGAAACGAAAGTGATAACGTCGCCCTCTTCAATATTGACAGGATTAACCTCTTTAACGAAAATGACCGATTTATACGGATACTTAGGCGTCATACTTTCACTTTCAATAGTGAGGACATCTATACCGGCAACTTTAACGAAAATAAACGCAAGAGCCGAAATAACAATAACAGCAATTATAAAAGTGGTAATAAAATTCCATATTACAGAAAAAGCGGAATTTACTTTTTCTTTTTTATTTGACTTGCTATTTTCTTTCATATGTACCCGAACCCTAAAATGTATAAATATACAAAAATGCATATATATATATATATATCAACATATATTAATCATATCACTGTATTAGTTAATTGTCAACAATAAATTCAATAAACAATATATTTTATATGTAACTAATGCGCAAAATAAAGGACAGCTGTCTATTGCTGTCCTAAAGTTGTTTATTTTTTTGACTTGAAACTGATTTTATTTTCCTTATGCTTTATTAGTTTTACTATATTTTCCCTATGAGCAATAATGACTATAAGCATAAATATGACGGCGATTACCGTAAGAATTACGTTTTTATAAACGATAAAAATACAAATCGGATAAAGTATCGCCATTATAATACTGCCGAGTGAAACATATTTCGTAAAAATGACAATAATAATAAACACCGCAAGGAGTATCAGTGCAATCCGCCAGTCAATCATAAAGACCATTCCGCCCGACGTTGCTACGCCCTTACCGCCTTTGAATTTAAAAAAGCAAGGAAAAATATGACCTAACACGCAGAAAAATCCCGCAAACGACTTTATAATAATATCTGTATTGTCATCAAAAATTGACGTTAAAGAATCACGAATACCAAATGTATTTAATATCAAAAACGCAATAAGAATTGCAACGGCAACCTTTGCCATATCGCCTATTATTGTCAGTGCAGCAATCTTCTTGCCGTAATTCCTGAGCATATTTGTTGTACCCGCATTACCGCTTCCGTGGTTACGAACATCGTCATTTTGCATTTTTCTTGACAATATAACGCCGAAATTAAGACTGCCCAAAAGGTATGAAATTACGGCGATTAAAACAATAGATATAATTGCCTCTTTCGATGCAAGCGAAGAAACTGTTGTAGGCATTATTTTTTACCCTCGCCTCTTTCACGTATTATAAAACGAACAGGCGTACCGTCAAGACCGAACACCTCTCGTATTTGATTTTCAAGATAACGCTGATATGAAAAATGAAAAAGCTGAGCGTTATTAACAAAGAATACAAACGTAGGCGGACGTGTTGACGCTTGGGTCATATAGTAAATTTTAAGCCTCTTGCCTTTATCGGTCGGCGGCTGAACTCTCGCCGTTGAAGCGGCTAAAACCTCGTTGAGCTTGCCTGTTGAAATTCGCATAGAATTTTGAGAATGAACAAAAGCAATCATTTCAAAAAGCTTGTCAATCCTCTGCCCTGTTTTTGCTGAAATGAACATAATCGGCGCAAAGCTCATAAATGAAAAATCATTTGCAAGCTTATTTCTGTATTCGTTCATAGTATTGCCGTCTTTTTCAACAGCATCCCATTTATTAACAGCGATTATACACGCCTTGCCCTGCTCAAGTGCAATTCCGGCAACCTTTGAATCCTGCTCGGTAAAGCCCTCTACCGCATCAATCATAATAACGCAGACATTAGCACGCTCAACAGCCATTCTTGCACGGATTATGCTGTATTTTTCAATAGCGTTATCAACACGGCTTTTTCTTCTAAGACCGGCAGTGTCAATTAAATTGAACTTGCCGTATTCATTTTCAACAAAAGTATCTGTTGAATCACGAGTGGTTCCGGCAATACCCGAAACTATTGCCCTGTTTTCACCGCTGATTTTATTGACAAGCGATGACTTGCCTACATTAGGCTTGCCTATAATCGCAACGCTGACGACCTCATCGTCTTCATCGTCATCTGTTGCAACAGGCAGATGTTTAACAACCTCGTCAAGCAAATCGCCCGTACCGTGACCGTGAGAAGCCGAAACCGCTATCGGGTCACCCAAACCAAGATTGTAAAATTCATAAAATTCAGGGTCGGGCTCGCCGATTCTGTCGCACTTATTAACGCACAAAACTATAGGCTTACCGCTTTTTTGAAGCATTGACGCAACATCATAATCGCTTGCGACAACGCCGTCACGAACATTTGTTACCAAAATAATTACATCAGACGTATCAATCGCAATTTGCGCCTGCTCTCTCATCTGACTCAAAATAATATCGTCGGTTTGAGGCTCGATACCACCCGTATCAACAAGCAAAAACTTGTATTGAAGCCACTCGCAGTCACCGTAAATACGGTCACGTGTAACTCCCGGCGTATCGTCTACGATTGATAATCTTGTGCCTATTAACTTGTTAAAAAGGGTTGATTTACCTACATTCGGTCTGCCAACCACAGCAACAATAGGTTTAGACATAATATTTCCATAGCCTTTCAAGCTACAAATAGATAATTTTTAGATAATTTTAAATTGTTTAATACGCCTTATTGTAGCATGATAAGACGTATAACAAAAAACGCTTTACAAATAAAGAAAGGCGGACATCAACTGCCCGCCACAGACTGTCGATAAGCAGTCACATATATACCGTTAAATTATAACACGCAAATATCCGCTGACTTATATGACCGCTGTTAAACATCCGCCACAAATGTGAATTATGCTTCTTCTTTGCTGATAACTTCTTTACCGCCATAGTATCCGCAGTTAGCGCAAACCTTATGCGATACAGTGTAGCCACCGCAATTTGAGCATTTTACGAGTGTTGGAGCGTCCATTTTCCAAACGCTTGAACGTCTTTTATTCTTTCTTGCCTTAGATGTTTTTCTTGCCGGTACTGCCATTTTAATATGCCTCCTTAAAATTTTAAGCCTTTATTGTTGTTCATCAAGCAACTGCAAAAGAACTTCCATCCGTGGGTCTACATCCTTTTTACAGTTACATTTATTGACATTCAAATTTGTACCGCACTGCGGACACAAACCCTTGCAATCCTCTTTACAAAGAATTTTATTCGGCAAACTTAACGATACCTCTTCATTAACAAATTCGTCCAAATCAAGTTCCCTGTTCTTCACAATAATGTAATCGTCATCATCATGTTCATTTTGAAGATTTTCTACAATAATTCTGTGAACATTGACTGAAAAATGCTTTTTTACATCATCAGCACATCTGTCACAATATCCGAAAAAGTCAAAATCAATGTTAAGGTCAAGCCGAACAATATCCGCCTTAGAGGTAATATCGCCTTTAACCTCAACATCTTTTTTTATAGGATTGTAAGTGCTGTAAATCAGATTTCTTAAATCCATACTGTAATCAATGGACTTATGTTCAACGCTGCCGTTAAACAAATCCGTAAGGTCAATTTTCATTAAATCACCTCGCACTGCACTTTTAGTATTATATATATAAGGTAGCCCTTTGTCAATAGAAAATTCAAAAATCTCCCTGTAAAATTTTGCTCTATAGGGCTTATTTTCGTTAATTTAATTACACAAATATTATATTTCTGAAAAATATAAATTAAAGATATTGATAAATTTTTGTCAATATTGTA
>JAJBVC010000159.1 GCA_020860025.1 Clostridiales bacterium
GTGAGCGGTCGCAAACGAATCCGCTTCCGAGCAAAAGGCTTAAAACGCTCAAAAGCGGATGGGCTCGATACCCTGACGCTTTTAGAATAGTTATTGGTAGGATATAATCTAATTATTTATAAAATATAAAGACTAAAAAAATCTGCTACACTTATAATTGAGCGTGATTATGGCCGCTTTACCGACATACTCAGAAGGGATATAGTATGAATTTAGATACCATCTGCGTACAAGGCGCATATAAGCCTAAAAACGGTGAACCGAGAGTTCTGCCGATTGTACAAAGCACTACGTACAAATACGATTCAAGCGATGAAATGGGCGATTTATTCGACCTTAAGAAGTCGGGTTATTTTTACTCTCGGCTTCAAAATCCGACGTGCGACAGCGTTGCCGAAAAAATTGCAATGCTTGAGGGCGGTGTTGCCGGTATGCTTACATCATCCGGTCAGGCTGCAAACTTTTATGCAATATTCAACATTGCTCAGGCAGGCGACCATATTGTAGCGTCATCGGCAATTTACGGTGGAACGTACAACCTTTTCAACGTGACGATGAGAAAACTCGGCATTGATTTTACATTTGTAAGTCCGCTTGCCTCCGAGCAGGAGATTGAAGATGCGTTTAAGCCTAATACAAAGGCTGTTTTCGGCGAGACTATTTCAAACCCGAGTCTTGATATTCTTGATATAGAGACTTTTGCAAGAATTGCTCACGCAAACGGTGTTCCGCTTATTATTGACAACACCTTTGCAACTCCCGTAAACTGCCGTCCGATTGAATTCGGTGCCGACATTGTAACTCATTCCACTACAAAGTATATGGAGGGTCACGCATCTACAATCGGCGGAGCAATTGTTGATTCGGGCAAATTTGACTGGGCTCAAAACGACAAGTTCCCGGGTCTTACGACTCCCGACCCAAGCTATCACGGAATTGTTTACACAGATACATTCGGCAATAAAGCTTATATAACAAAAGCGACAGTTCAGCTTATGAGGGATTTAGGCTCTATGCCCTCACCGCACGACGCATTTTTGCTTAATCACGGTCTTGAAACGCTTCATCTTAGGGTAGCTCGTCACTGCGAAAACGCTAAAAAGGTTGCCGAATACCTCTGTACAGACAACAGAATTACATGGGTTGAGTGTGCTATGCTTGAGGATGACAAGCAGTATGATATTGCTCAAAAGTATATGCCTAACGGAACGTGCGGAGTAGTTTCTTTCGGAATTGAGGGCGGCAGAGAATCAGCAACAAAATTTATGGATTCGCTTGAACTTGCGGCAATCGTAACTCACGTTGCTGACGCTCGTACTTGCTGTTTGCACCCTGCTTCAACGACTCACCGTCAGCTTACAAATCAGCAGCTTGCCGAGTGCGGAGTAAGCCCCGACCTTATTCGTTTCAGCGTCGGTATTGAAGACCCCAACGATATTATTGACGATATTGTGCAGGCTCTCGATAAAACATTCGGCACTAAAAAATAAAATTCTCAACAAATAATCAGGACTAAATATGAGTAAAGAAAACATTGGCACCGCTAATGAGCATTCGCATATGCACACCCACACAAAGGAAGTAACAAACCGACTTGCAAAAGCTATCGGTCATCTTCAAAAGGTTAAGCAAATGGTTGAGGACGGCGACGACTGCAGCGATGTTTTAATTCAGCTGGCGGCTGTTAAATCAGCTCTCAACAACACAGGCAAGCTGATACTTAAAGACCATATCGACCACTGCATTGTTCACGCTGTACAGGAAGGTGACGAGCAAATGCTCGACGAACTGAACAACGCTATTGATAAATTTATCAAATAAAGCGTGCAAAATCGCAAAGGAAGTTACAAATGAAATTATCTTTTATTTGCCCTTGTTATAATGAAGAAGGGAATGTAAAGCCGTTTCTCGATTTGATTGAGAAGAATTTTCCGATAACCGAGGAATACGAGATTGTCTTCATCAACGACGGCAGCAGCGACGGCACTCTTGAGCGTTTAAAATCGCTCAAAAACAGCAGCCGTTCCAACATAAAAATAATAAATTTTTCAAGGAATTTCGGCAAAGAATCGGCAATGTACGCAGGGCTTGAACATTCCTGTGGCGACTACATTTCAATTATTGACGTCGATTTACAGCAAGACCCCGCTATTGTAAAGCAAATGGTTGAAATACTCGACCGCACACCCAACGCCGACTGCGTTTGCGCTTGTCAGGAAAACAGACATGAGGGTAAATTTACCACTGCCTGCAAGAGTGCTTTTTACAAGCTTGCGGATAAATTTACAGATATTTCATTTGAAAACGGCGCTTCCGATTTTCGCACATTTCGCAAAAGCGTAAAAACGGCGATTCTTTCCCTCGGCGAGTACCACAGATTTTCAAAGGGAATTTTCAGCTGGGTCGGATTTAACACTGTCTACATTCAGTACACCGCCAACGAACGAAATTCGGGAAAAAGCTCGTTTAACTTTTTTAAACTGCTTAAATACGGCATCAACGGCATCGTTGCATTTTCGACCGCACCGCTTAAATTTGCGTCTGTAGTCGGAGGTGTTGCCATTCTTTTCAGCATAATTTATATGATTGTTACGCTTATACGAAAGCTTGTCAGCAACATTAACGTTGACGGCTTTACGCAGCTTGTCATTCTCATTGCGTTTCTGGGCGGAGTTCAGCTTTTTACAATCGGTATAATCGGCGAATACCTTGCAAAGAATTATATTGAAACTAAAAAACGACCTATCTATATCGCAAAAGAAATTATAGATTACGATAAATAAATCAGCGTAATTCTTGATATTTTAAATACTTTGATGTATAATGTTACAAGCAAGTCGGGCAAGGGAATTTTTCCTTTGTTTTCGGCTTAGATATTTTAAGAAATAAATTATAGGAGATTTCATTATGCCATTAGTTACTACTAAAGAAATGTTTAAAAAAGCTTACGAGGGCGGTTACGCCATCGGTGCTTTTAACGTAAACAATATGGAGATTGTACAGGGTATTACAAGAGCCGCAAAAAAGCTTAACGCTCCCGTTATCCTTCAATGCTCCGCCGGCGCAAGAAAATATGCAAGCCACGATTACCTTGTTGCAATGGTAAAGGCTGCCGCTGAGGAAACAGGTCTTCCTATTGCGCTTCATCTTGACCACGGCCCGGATTTTGAAACGTGCAAATCCTGCATTGACGGCGGATTTACTTCAGTTATGATTGACGGCTCTTCCCTTGCTTATGAGGAAAACATTGCCGTTACCAAAAAGGTTGTTGAGTACGCTCACGAGCACGGCGTTGTTGTTGAGGGCGAGCTTGGTACTCTTGCCGGAGTTGAGGATGACGTTCAGGTTGACGCTGAAAACGCTTCGTATACAAGACCCGAAGAGGTTTACGATTTCGTAACGAGAACAGGCGTTGATTCACTTGCTATAGCTATCGGCACAAGCCACGGCGCATATAAGTTTAAACCGGGTCAAAAACCGCAGCTTCGTTTTGACATTCTTGAAGAGGTAGGCAAAAAGCTTCCGGGCTTCCCAATCGTTCTTCACGGTGCTTCATCCGTTAACCAGGAGCATATTAAGATGATTAACGAGTACGGCGGAGAAATGCCGGACGCTATCGGTATTCCCGAGGATATGCTTCGCCAAGCGGCTTCTATGGCTGTATGCAAAATCAATGTTGACTCTGACATTCGTATTGCTATGACCGCCGCTGTCAGAAAGCATTTTGCTGAAAACCCGACTCACTTCGACCCACGTCAGTATCTTACACCTGCAAGAGATCTTATTGAAGAGGTTGTAGCGCACAAGATTGATGTAGTATTCGGCTCAACCGGTCACGCTGAATAAGAATCCACTTCATTCAAACACATTTCACATTCAAACAAATTACTTAATTTAATTAGATTATATTA
>JAJBVC010000023.1 GCA_020860025.1 Clostridiales bacterium
ATATACAAAAGCGTAAATTATTTTTATTTTTTCTTTATTTTTTTATTGTTTTTTGCTATAGTATTACTATGTTAAATTTTTATTCACTATTTTAAAAAGATATATGACAAAAAGAATATAATATAATGGATATTAAAGAATTTTTTAAACTTAACAGTTCTGTTGCCGTTGCCTGTTCAGGCGGAGTCGATTCCGCAGTCTTACTGTTTCTTGCAAAAAAATATGCAAAAGAGTGCAAAGCCTACTTCGTAAAGACTGAATTTCAGCCTGATTTTGAGGAAAATGATGCAAGAGAAATTTGTAAATTTGTCGACATACCTCTGACTGTTATTGAACATTCTGTTTTGAGCGAAGAAAATATAATTTCAAATACTAAAAGGCGCTGTTATTTTTGCAAAAAAAGCATTTTTACACTTATTTGCAATCACGCTCATTTTGACGGATTTGATACTGTAATTGACGGAACTAACGCTTCGGATGATATTGACGACAGAGCGGGTACTTTTGCCTTGCGTGAACTTGGAGTTTTGTCGCCGTTACGTCTTTGTGGCATAAATAAAACAGAAATACGCAAGATTGCAAAGGAAAACGATTTGTTTCTTTATAACAAGCCGTCTTATGCCTGCCTTGCAACAAGAATCCCTTTTAATACAAAAATTACTTCTGATATTTTGAAAATAACTGAAATTGCTGAAAATAAATTATCAAGTCTCGGATTTACTGACTTCAGAATTAGATATTTAAACGGCAGCGCAAAACTACAGCTAAGCAAAAACGATATGGAACTGATTTGTGAAAAAAGAAAAGAAGTTGTTTCTTTTTTGTCACAATATTATGATGAAATTTATCTTGATTTAAACGAAAGGCAAACAGATGAATAAGCAGGAATTAAAGGAATTGCTTGATAAAGTATCATCAGGTCAAATAAGTTGTGATGAAGCGCTTTCCGTAATAAGAACAGAGCCGTATGAGGATTTGGGATTTGCTAAGGTTGACCATCATAGAGGGGTTCGACAAGGCGCTGCCGAAGTGATTTACGGTGCAGGTAAAACTTCAGAGCAGATTGAAAAAATTACTGTTTCTATGCTTAATCATGGTGAAAGCTCAGTTCTGATTACACGAATGAGCAGCGACGCCGCTGATTTTTTAAAAAACAGTGTTCCATTAAAATACGACACCCTTTCAAAAATCGGCATTGCAGGCGAAGTCCCGCAAAATAATAATATAGGTAATATAGTAATTGCAAGTGGCGGAACGAGCGATATTCCAGTTGCCGAGGAGGCGGCTTTGACCGCAGAATTTTACGGCAATAAGGTTAGCCGGCTTTATGATGTCGGTGTATCGGGTATTCATCGCCTTATGGATAATATCGACGTTATTTCAAATGCAAAGGTTATTATAGCCGTTGCGGGTATGGAGGGAGCTCTTGCAAGTGTAATCGGAGGCGTTGCCGATTGTCCTGTAATTGCTGTTCCAACAAGTGTTGGATATGGCGCAAATTTCGGCGGACTTTCTGCGCTTCTTTCAATGCTTAATTCCTGCGCAAGCGGTGTCAGCGTTGTTAATATTGATAACGGATTCGGCGCAGGCTATCTTGCAAATATGATAAATAAAATCGGAGAATAAAACTGTGAAACTGCTTTATCTTGAATGTAATATGGGAATTGCCGGCGATATGCTTATGGCGTCGCTGATTTCATTATTTGATGATCGTAATAAAATTTTAGATGAAATAAATGCAATCGCTATTCCAAATGTTAAAATAAGTTTAGAAGAAAAAAACGTTTGTTCTGTCGCTGCTAACCGTGCTGTAGTAAAAATTGACGGCAAAGAGGAAGGGGACAGCGATTCACGTCACTGTCATATGAAACTTAGCGACGTAACTAAAATAATACGTTCGCTCAACGTCAGCGATAAGGTGAAAAATGACGCCGAAAATGTATATAAAATTATAGCTAATGCAGAGAGCAGGGTACACGGTTGTGAGGTCGGCGCAGTTCATTTTCATGAGGTTGGAATGTTTGATGCGGTGGCTGACGTTGTGGTTTGCTGCTATTTAATAGACAAATTAAAAGTTGAAAAGATTATTTCATCACCTATAAATGTCGGAAGCGGTTTTGTAAAATGTGCCCACGGAAATCTGCCTGTTCCGGCACCGGCAACCGCCGAAATCCTTTGCGGAGTACCATTTTATTCAAGTGGTATCAACGGTGAGCTTTGTACCCCGACAGGTGCTGCTTTGGTTAAATATTTTGTTTCGTCGTTCAATATCAGCACACCTGTAACCGCTTATAAAATAGGCTATGGCGCAGGTTCAAAAGATTTTGAAACGGCAAATATTTTACGTGCGTTTTTATGTGAAAATAACAGTAATGACGATATTGCAAAACTTTGCTGTAACATTGACGATATGGCTCCGGAGGCGCTTGCGGCGGGATGTGAACGTATTTTGGATGCCGGTGCGCTCGACGTTTATCAAACTCCGGTTGTTATGAAAAAAGGCAGGCTCGGAACAATGCTCACGGTTTTGTGTTCCATTGGCAGCGAGGATAAATTTGCTAAACTTATTTTTAAGCACACAAGCACAATCGGAATTCGTAAATCCGTATGCAGTCGCTATGTTCTTGATCGAAAAATTCAGACAGTTCAAAGCGAAATTGGTGAAGCTGATATTAAAACATCAACAGGTTATGGTAAAACAAATATAAAACCCGAATATGATTCTGTCCAAGATTTGGCAAAGAATAATGATACCTCTTTTGAAGAGACAACTGAAATAATTTATAAAACAATTAACGGTAAAAATTTTTGACGTAATAATGACATTTTTGTGATAAATTGGTTAAAAAACGTTTAATGTTTACAGTTTATTCATAAAATAACACCCATTAACACAATTTTTTTGTTGAAATTTTATATCATTGATGATATACTACTAATAGATATAAATGGAGGTAGCTGCCTTGACTAAAGAAGAAAAGCAAACTAAAAAAATTGAAAAAAAAGAGGCTAAACTCGCTAAGAAGGAAGCCAAAACAGAAAAGCAAATTGCTAAGGCTCAGGCTAAAGCAGATAAGAAACATAAAAAAGATTACGATAAGTTCGTAAAAGATACCGAAAAGAAAAATGCTAAGCTTCAGCAAAAAGCAACATCTGACGGTAAAGAGTTTGTTCCTATTGCTATTCCTGCAATTGACGAATATCAAACTAAATCCGAAATCAAAACAGCAAAAGCCACCCATAAGGCATATCTTAAGTATGTTAAGAAAATTGACAAGAAAAATGCCAAAATGGAAAAGAAATGCGCTAAAAAAGGCAAGCCCTTTGTTCCGATTCAAGTTCCCGATGAAGAGGAATTCGCAAACAGTACCGCAAACGAAAATAAGGCAGGAAAAATCATTCTTATGATTATTTTGCTTCTTCTTATTTGGTTCTTGATTTACTTTATGATTATGTACATAAATTATCAGTATGTTGCTCCTGTCGCAGATGAAACAACAACTTCTTCAGCCGGAGCTGCCGCTGAATATGAAACATACTCAAATCCACACGAAATTACAACAACTCCTAATTACAGCATTGCAGACGCTAAGCGTCTTCTTCAGCAAACTCTTCGTGATAACTGGAGTGATTGTGGTTATAGCAGTGACCCATCAAGTGGTTCCATTTCATTCAATAACAGTATTGAAACGATTAACAGTGCTGAGTGTTATATGTTTACCTGTGGTGGTAAGACATTCGCAGTTGCTATTAACTTGTCGGCAGTATATTATTGTCATAACGGCGAGTACACACCGCTTTCATTCAATAATACTGATATTTTGTTCGACTGATACAAATATAAATATTCCAAGTTTAAAGGCTGTCTTGCATATTGCAAGACAGCCTTTTGGTATTGTTAAGATT
>JAJBVC010000178.1 GCA_020860025.1 Clostridiales bacterium
GTTTTAAGGGTGGCAAAATTTTAAAATCTCAATAATAATTATTGATGTTTTGCCACTTTCAAATTTGCCGACATTGCGACGGAATATTTTTTAGAAGGCTATTGAAAATTCTATTATTATGCTTGAAAAAATTAAAGAAAAAAATGTTTGGGATGTTTTATCTCTCGATAAAAAGCCGATTGTCGTTTACGGTATGGGCGATGCTGCCGAGCGTATTATTCGTATACTGAATGAAAAAGGTATTCAAATCAGCGCAATATTTGCGAGCGATGAATTTGTAAGAGGTCACTCTTTTTTAGGTTATAAAGTTCAAAAGTACAGCGACATTTGTCACTCTTACGACGATTTTAACGTGGTGCTTGCATTTGCAACGCATTTACCTGAGGTTATTGAAAAAATTAAAGAAATAAATAAAGAGCACACTGTTTTTGCTCCGGATATTCCCGTAGCGGGCAGCGGACTTTTTACAGTTGAATATATTAAGCAAAACGAGGATAAATTCGATTTTGTATATAACTGTCTTGCGGATGAAAAAAGCAAAGAAACATACGTTGATATTTTAAATTTCAAGGTAAGCGGAAAAATTGATTATCTTCTAAATTCTTTTTATGAGAAAAGGTCTGTTTACAGTGATATTTTAAAGCTCGGCGATAACGAAGTAATCGTTGATTTAGGTGCGTATGACGGCGATACAATACGTGAAATTACAGATTATACAAATGGTAAATATGACTTTATATATGCACTTGAACCTGATGAAAAGAATTACAAAAAGCTTTTAAAAAATACAGAAAATTTTAAGAATATTTTATGTTATAATATGGGTGCATGGAACTGTCGTGACACACTGATTTTTTCCAAAAAGGCAGGCAGAAATTCAAAACTTTCTGCACAGGGAGTTCCCGTTAAAGTAACCGACCTTGACTCTCTTATTGACAGAGATGTTACAATGATTAAAATGGATATTGAAGGAGCGGAAATGCACGCTCTTGAGGGGGCTGAAAACCTCATAAAGTCCTGCCGTCCCAAGCTTTATGTATGCGCATATCATCGAAACGAAGATTTATTTTCACTTGCGTTAAAAATTTTGGAAATGAATTCTGATTATAAAATATACTTTAGACACAGCAGATATATTCCCGCTTGGGAAAGCAATTTTTACTGTGTATAACAAAGCGCAGTCTTTTGATGAAAGGAAAATGAATTGATTATCACTATTATATATTCGGTTGTTATTTTTATATCTGTAATTATCGGTGCAACTGTCGGTATCGGCGGCGGAGCAATAATAAAATCCGTTCTTGATATGATAGGCTATCATACTGTTGATGTTGTAAACTTCATATCGGTTTGCGCCGTTTTTGCAATGAGTATAAGCTCAACCGCAAGGCATATTAAAGCTAAAACAAAAATCAAGCCTGAAATTGTGGCATATGTTTCCATAGGATCTGTACTCGGCGGAATTGCCGGAAACAATGTATTCGATATTCTATTTGACAAATTCAATCCAAACATTGTTAAGGGAATACAGGCTGTAATTCTTGCGGGATTTCTTATTTTTGCAATCATTTATGTCAATTCGCATTTAAAATCATTTCATTTGCAAAATCCTTTTGCAATTATATTTGCCGGACTTTTTCTCGGACTTATCGGCTCGTTTCTCGGAATCGGCGGCGGCCCTATAAACACGGCGTTTCTCGTTTTGTTCTTCTCTTTTTCCGTAAAAGAGAGTGCCGTATATTCGGTTGCAATTATATTTTTCAGTCAGCTGAGCAAGCTGATAACAATTTTTATTAACAATCAGTTCAAACCGTATGCTGATTACCTGCCTATTATAATCGCAGCGATGATTGTTGCGGTAATAGGCGGTCTTATTGGCTCTAAACTCAACAGAAAATTATCGGATAAAGTTATTACAAGAGTGTTTACTCTTACGCTTGTATTTGTTATTGCCGTTAATGTAGTTAACGCAGTAAAGGGATTCACTGCATAAATTTATTATTTAGCGGTGCAAATATCGTACTGACAAAAATTTTATATATACTGTTTTTACAGATAGAAAGGCTAAGGAAATACTTATGAAACAGAAAAATATAATTTTTTATTTTTCAGACCAACAGCGTTGGGATACTGTAAATGAGCAGGTAATGCCAAATCTTACAGAGCTTGCCGCCGAAGGCGTTGAATTTGAAAACAATTTCACCTGTCAGCCTGTATGCGGCCCTGCAAGAGCGTGCTTGCAATCAGGCGTTTACGCAACACAGTGCGGCTGCTACTGGAACGGTGTTCCTTTGCCGAGCGATATAACTCCGCTTGCGCATTATTTTAATGAAGCGGGATATGAAACAGCGTATATCGGTAAATGGCATTTAGCATCAAACAGGCTGCCTAAGATTGGGGTTCACTGTGAAAAGACACCCGTTCCGAAGGAGCGTCAGGGTGAATATCAATACTGGCGTGCCGCCGATGTG
Organism: Clostridiales bacterium; assembly: GCA_020860025.1. Taxonomy (GTDB): domain Bacteria; phylum Bacillota; class Clostridia; order Oscillospirales; family Acutalibacteraceae; genus Eubacterium_R. The sequence continues at coordinate 2,472 of JAJBVC010000178.1, forward strand.
CTTGAATTTACATCTCACGGCTATGACGGCTACGTCTTCGACGGCGACGGAAACAAGCTTGATTTTAAAGGCTACAGAGCCGACTGTATAAATGATTATGCAATGGAATTTCTTGACAAGCGAGACAGCGACAAACCGTTTTTTATGTTTGTCAGTCAGCTTGAGCCTCACCACCAAAACGACCACCACAGATTTGAGGGATATAAAGAAACTGTCGGCGACTTCAAGGACTATCCCCTGCCCGATGATTTGACGTTTTTGAAAGGCGATTATGAGGAAATGTATCCCGACTACATTTCAGCCATAAACCGAATTGATTACAATTTCGGAAAGCTTGTTCAAAAGCTAAAAGATATGGGAATATATGACGACACAATTATCATTTACGCATCAGACCACGGCTGTCATTTCAAAACGAGAAATCCCGAATATAAACGAAGCTGTCACGAAAGTGCAACACATACGCCTCTGATTATTAAAGGCGGCGGATTTGAGGGCGGTAAAAAAGAAGAACGTCTGTCATCGCTTATTGATTTGCCTCCAACGCTTCTTTCAATGGCGGGAATACCTATTCCCGATTCATATATGGGCGTTGATTTGACAAAACAGATTGACAATCCCGATGAAAAGCGTGTATGCGTATTTATGCAAATAAGTGAGGCATCAAATTCCCGTGCGGTGCGAACCGATCGCTTTAAGTATGAGGTTCGTGACATAGCAATAACAGGCTATGCGCACCATCAGGCAAAAGTTTATTTTGAAAATTACCTTTACGACCTGAAAAAAGACCCGAATGAAAAGGTCAATCTTATAAGAGATTCAAAATATAGGCACGTCCGCCAGGAAATGAAATATCTCCTGCTTAAGCAAATGCAACTTGCGGGCGAAGAATCACCTGTAATTCTTCCGCCGATTAGAGTCAGAAAAAAATAATTATCGCAGATTGTAAAATGAAATGACTTATATGAGTAATTGGTGTATTGATATTGATAAAACTAAAAATAGATGGAAAATTCTTAATAACTATTATAATGTTGAGGGACTAAACGCATGTTCATTTCATTGTAGTCATTATAGTGAGTGTAAAGAGTCACAGAAAAACAGCAATATAATTAAACAGTTTTCAGGTGGTACATGTGCTTTGATGCCGTTATATGATATATCTTATAACAGAATACCGTTACGTATATTAGTAATTGGTAAAGAAACTGCTTATATGAAAAATGCGGAATATGGAACATCAAAAAATTTTCATGATAACACATTAAATGTATTGAATTGTATTAATTGGTGCAAGAAAAATAATCATATTAAAGGTACATTAATGACATTAAAATATATATTTAATACAAAATCAGAATATGTTTATTCAATTTATGCTTTGACGAATTTATTAAGATGTTCATTTCAAGATAGCTCCAGAGCTGA
>JAJBVC010000051.1 GCA_020860025.1 Clostridiales bacterium
ATATCGAAGAAACTAATGTCAAAGATTTATTAAAAAGAAAATCTAAATTGCTAATAACTTTGGCGGTAGTGCTTGCTGTATTTATTGTAGGTATCGTTTTGATTTGTGTAAACTCTTACGCAATAGAAATTGAAGCTACATATTTAATGATGCCTAAAACGATTTCCGCTGATGAATCGGATTTAGATTTTGACCTTCACATTCGTAAAAATTCCGATTATGATCTTGAAACGCAGTCATCATATCCGCTTGAAGCGTTTGAATATTATTATACCGACCCGGATACAGGCGAAGAGGTCGTGATAAAAGGCACTGATTCCGCCGAAATTGAAGGTGAAGAAGTTTCACCGTATATTGTATTCCTCTATAAAGCCTATGGTCATTTACGAAACCTTTAAAAAGGTTTTAAAATTGTTATTCCTATTATTATAGTTTTAATTATAGTTCTTATTATTTTTCTTTGGTATAGGAGCTGGAGCAAACGGCAGGATGCTGAAAAACTAAAGGCACATAAAAAATCAAACAACAATTCAAAAAAGAAATCAAAAAAGCAAAAATAATATAAATCAAATTAGAGTAAGCCCCGGCTTACTCTAATTTATAAGAGGTGTGTATATGAGCAATAAGAGCAGCTATGATAAATTGTTTACTCCTATGAATATCGGTAATGTTCAAATTAAAAACAGAATTGTTATGGCGCCTATGTGTATGGGCTTTGGTCAATATAACGGCTGTGCTACCGAAAAAATGATGAATTACTATGAAGAACGTGCCAAGGGCGGAGTTGGATTGATTTTTACCGAAATTACAAGAATTAACGACGTTACAGGTGCGTCGTCATTCGGCCAGCTTGGAATGAGCCACGATTATCAAATTCCGGCATTGCAGGAAATGGCACGCAGAATTCATCGCCACGGCTGTAAAATTATGGTGGAGCTTCATCATCCGGGCCGTCAAAACCTCGGCTTGATGATAGGTACGGTGCCTCTTTGCGTTGCCGGCGATAAAATTATGGGCAATCTTTATACAAAAATTCTCACCGGAGCGGTTATACCTCCGGGCAAGAAGCTACAGGATAAACATATTGTTCCGAGAGTTGCCGCACCGAGCAAATGTGAGCAGAGCAAAATGAGCAACAGCGTAAGCAAACCTCTTTCAACAAAAGGCGTAAAGAAAATTATTGCACAGTTTATTGAGGGCGCTGTACGTGTTAAAAAAGCAGGCTGTGACGGCGTTGAACTTCATGCGTCGCACGGCTATCTTATCCAGCAGTTTCTTTCTCCCAACACCAATAAACGTACTGACGAATACGGCGGTTCACTTGAAAACAGAATGAGATTTTTATGTGAAATTATAGATGGTATTCGTAAAAACTGCGGTTCTGATTTTCCGATTGTTGTACGTCTCACTGTTGATGAAATGTACGACAGAATAGGACAGCCGAATAAGGGCTACGGCATTACCGAAGGACTTAAAATGGCAAAAATTCTCAGCGACAAGGGAATAGACGCTATTGACGTTTCTTCGGGTGCTTACGATACATTTAATTACTGGCTTGAGCCTACGACATTTGAATGTGGCTGGCGAAAAAATCTTGCGCAGGAAGTTAAAAAGGTTGTTGACATTCCCGTTATTGCCGCAAATCTTATTCGTTCACCGCAGCAGGCTGAAAAACAGCTTGATGACGGTGTGCAGGATTTTATTGCTTTGGGTCGTCCGCTGATTGCCGATCCTCATTGGGTACAAAAGGTGCAAAACGGCGATGAAAATAAAATCAAACGGTGCGTATGCTGTCTTTACTGCTTTGAAAGTATGATGGAAAATGCTTATAAATATTCTCACGGTCACTGTTCCGTTAATCCTTTTGTAGGCAGGGAACGTGACAAATTTGAAAAAAACGGCAGTGGCAGAAGAGTAGTTGTTGTAGGTGCAGGCGCAGCGGGATTGACTGTGGCGGAACTGCTTGCGAGACGTGGATTTTGCGTAACCGTGCTTGAAAAAGAAAGCAGTGTCGGAGGTCAGCTTAACCTTGCTGATAAACCGCCTCATAAGGATAAGCTTTCGTGGGTATGTACCGATTTGCTTGAAAATGTAATGTCGCTCGGTGTTGATGTTGTTTTTAATACAAAGGCTGATAAAAATATAATAGATTCATATAATCCAGAAATTGTTATAAACGCAACAGGCGGTAATGCAATTCACCCCAAAGCGTTTTCGGCAGAAAATGTAGTGACTGTTACCGAAGTCCTTGACGGCAGTGTTAATATAGAAAATAAAAAGGTCGCTGTTATAGGCTCGGGTATGACAGGACTTGAAACAAGCGAGCTTCTCGTTTCAAAGGGTAATAAGGTTACTGTTGTTGAGATGGCTGATACGATTGCTCCCGGGGCATGGTTTCAGCACGTTGATGACGCTATGCCTGTTCTAAAAAAAGCAGGGGTTAAATTTATGACGGGTGAAAAGCTTATTTCTACCGACGGTAAGGTTATAACCGAAAATGTTAAGAGTAAAGAAAAAACAGTTCTTGACGTTGATTATACTGTACTTTCACTCGGCGTAAAGCCTGATGTATCTCTTTATGATGAAATTAAAGAGTCCAAAGACTATAAGGTTTATAATATAGGCGACAGTGCTGAAATCGGCAGAATTGCAAACGCAACCGAGTCGGCATATCAGCTCGCTGTATCACTGTAAAGGAGAGGTAATGATTACTCCTGTTGAACTTGTTAAAGAGCGTATTGACGCAATCATCGGTAATGATAGTCTTGATATGAATTTTGACTCCGTATGTGAGCATATAAGCACATTAGAAGAGTTTGATGAGAAAATCAGACAGCCGTTTAATGCCGGTGATAAACAGCTTTTTTACCGTGGCGAACGTATTGCCGACGGCAAAAGACGGCTTGTTCCTACGATTTTACGTGACATCAGCGCTCTGCCTTGCGATAATGATATTGGAATTATTCATATCGACAGTGACTATATTTTTGATTTTTACAGCTCAATGGGAAAATTTGTTGATGTTTTCAGCAAAACAATGGGCAGGGCGGACAGTTCGCATTTGTATGAGCTTTGCGCCTTTGCGCAGCATTATCACTGTCCGTCGCCGCTGATTGATTTCAGCAAGAATTTGTATACATCTCTTTCATTTGCATTAAAGGGCAGGGAAGTGTACGATGAGGATATTGTGCTTTTTGTAGTAGGACTGAAAAATCCGCTTGATTATACCAAAAGCTCCCATGTTGCTGATACATGGCTTAAAAATATAAATGTTTATGCAAGCCGATTTGACGAGGAAATGGTAAAGAAAAATCTGCACGAGCTTGTGCATAGAAAAAATAAAATTTCTTTTTCAAACAATCTTCAATATATCGAAGAACTTCTTGATTTTCTTTCGACTCATCCCGCACCGAAAGCAAAGCTTATAGACGTGCCGACAAATACACGTATGAAGTTTCAGCAGGGTGTGTTTCTTCTCCTCACCGATTTTCAGGTTTATAACGGTACTTATTTTACTAAAAATATTCGAGAGCATTTTGATATTACCAAATTTATTATAAGTAAGGATATTTGTCCCAAACTCAAAAATATGATTGACAGCGATGCTCCGTGGTATTCATATGATTGCCTTATGGATATAGAGGGTGCATTTAAAAAAGCAATAAATCAGTCTGCCGATAAAGCAGCCATAAGCAAATATTAGTCGAACAGATTAAAGTTTAGCTTTGCAATATTTTAAATCACGATAATTAACACGTAGAAAGGCACTGACAAATTATGTCAGTGCCTTCAGTCTGTAGAAAAACCGTATACTGGAAAACCGTATACTGAAAAGCCGTCAACGGAAAAACCGTGTACGGTAAAACCGTCAACGGAAAAGCCGTATCTAT
>JAJBVC010000177.1 GCA_020860025.1 Clostridiales bacterium
TATACTTGTTACACTATTAGGGATTGTTATGTTAGTTAATTTTGAGCAATAAGAAAAAATTTCAGTGCCTATAATTGTTATGCCATCTGGTATTGTAACATTTGTTAAACTTGTACAGCTAGAAAATGCATAATCACCTATACTTGTTACACTATCAGGAATTGCTAGACTTGTTAAACTCGTGCAATAATAAAATGCATAATTACCTATACTTGTTAATTCACTTGACAATTCAATATCAGTAATTGATGTTCTACATTCATACCACGGAGCAGATGAGGATGAATAATTTGTCATCGCCCCGGAACCGTCAATTGTGAGGACACCTGTATCAGTATCAAGCGACCAAGTTAAGTTATCACCACAAGTACCGGAATATGAAGCAGCATAGGCTGAAAAGTCAATACCTGCGGTAATGCTGAGGAGCATTACGAGTGATAAAAACAAACTAATAAATTTTTTCATTGTTCAGAATCTCTCCTAACTGAATTTTTTGATTTTAAATTATTTTTATTTTTATTTAATTGTACCACCTCACCATTACCTTTTTCAATATGTGACCTCATCGTTGTAATTATGTAACAGTTAGGTAACAATTTGAACTAACCACCAAAAAGTCCCTAAACTAAAGGCTTTGAGCGATTTTACCTTTTTTAAAAAATTTTTTCATTATTCCACCTCTAAAATAAAAATTTTCTTATAAACAAATTATATGACAAAACGTCATAATTGTCAACGGCAAATTATGACATAATGTCATTGGTGATGGATTTGGGAAATAATCTTAAAAAACTGCGAAAAGAAAAAGGAATTACACAGCTTTCAATGCAAATGCGTACAGGAATCGACCAATCGCTAATATCAAAATATGAGTCGGGAGAACGTATTCCACCTACTGAAACGCTGATATTGCTTGCGGACTTTTTCGATACAAATATTGATTATCTTTTGGACAGAACAAATAATCCTGAAAAAATTTAACAGCTCCGTACTAAAATACGGAGCTGTTATTTATGTATTCAATATAAATCAAGCCATAAAGGAGCGAATTACTGATTCGCAGTCCTTTGCGTCCATAATTTTAGGCACAGGATAAAGCGGATTACCCTCTTTGAGTGCACGCTTAACAAGAAGCGGAATATCTTCTTCCTTAATAAAATCAAATTTTTCGGGAATATTCATATTCCTGTTAAGAGTTCTGATTGCTTCAATAAAGGCTTTGCCCTTACCTGCTGTATCAAGTCCCTTACCGATACCAACAAGGTCGGCAAGCTTTGCAAGCTGAGGATAAGCGGCGTCTGCATAATAATCAAGAACATAAGGCAAAATTACAGCGTTTGCCAAGCCGTGCGGCGTACCGTAAAGCCCGCCGAGGTTATGAGCTATAGCGTGAACATAACCTACATACGCATGAGTAAAAGCACGTCCCGCAAGGAATGAGCCTTTGAGCATATTACCTCTTGCTTCCAAATCCTTTCCGTTATTATATGCCTTTTCAATATTGGCAAAAATAAGTTTTGTTGCCTCTTCCGCTTCACGAATCGTATCTTTCGTATTGCTCTTTCCTATGTAAGCCTCAACAGCATGGGTAAGCGCATCCATACCTGTTGTTGATGTAATATGCGGCGGAAGTCCTACTGTAAGTTCAGGGTCAAGCACTGCATATTTAGGACGAAGGCAAGTATCGTTGATAGCGTTTTTCTCGTGAGTTTCAGGGTCTGTTACGACAGCGGCAACTGTAGTTTCAGAGCCTGTACCGGCAGTTGTCGGAACTGCAAAAAACGGTGGGAGCTGTTTGTGAACTTTAAGCTGACCACGCATACTTCTTACGGTTTGATTAGGCTTAACAACTCTTGCACCTGCTGCTTTAGCACAGTCCATAGGTGAACCGCCGCCAAACGCTACAATACCATGGCAGTTATTATTAACATACATATCCTTACATTCCTCAATATTGGGAATAGTAGGATTAGGCTGAACACCGTCATAAATAACGTATTCAACGCCAACTTCCTTGAGCTTTTCAAACATTGGGTCAAGAAGATGAAGGTTCATTAATCCCTTATCGGTAACAACAAGAACCTTATCAATACCTTTATTCTTGATAAACTCCGGAAGTTTGAGTATGCTGCCTGCGCCCTCAAGAAGTTCCGGTGACGACCAGTCCATAAAGCACATTGCAACTTTAAAAACACGCTGATATATTCTGTACCAGCATTTTTTAAGTGTCCAAAGCATATTGTTTCCTCCTTCTGATTATTATTGTAACCTTTTAGCTCTTTATTTTCAAGTGTTTTAGCAAAATGTCTTTTAAAAATTTCAAATATATGATATTATTAAATCAAATACATCAAGGAGAATTGCATATGGCTGAAGAAAAAGTGATTTTTTGCGGAAACGATCCAAGCTTTTTATCAAGTGAGCTTATATCTCAAAGTAACGAATCAAATACGGGAACCGCTTTTCGTATTCCGAGTTTAATCAAATCGGGCGACACGCTGATTGCGGTTATTGACAAGCAAAGCTGCGGTTCAGACTGGGGATATATTGAAATTGCAGTTCGCACAAGCAATGACGGCGGAGAAAGCTGGAGTGATATTAAAACAATCGCATCTCCCCCGGCAAGAGAAATTAAGGCTGACAGCGAATGCTTTAAATCAGCGTTTTTTATTGACCCGTGTATGGCTATAGCACCAAACGGCGACGTTATAATGATTATAGATTTTTGGCCTGAATGCAGAGGTATTCACAGCCGCAGACTGCTCGACAAGAAAAAGTTGCCTTATACTCTTTATGAAAAACAAATGCGACCTGCTCTTTATGACAGAGACGGTAAATTTTACACAATACGAAACGACGGCACTGTTATTGACAGCAAGAAAAATGAAACGAGTTATAAGGTTACAGATTGGAACGGCTCGCTTTACCACGGTGATACATATGTGGGCAATATTTTTCTTAACGGCAAAACCAATAAAAATGAAGATCCTTTGACAACCTTCGGCGCTCCTCTTAAAGTACCGAAACGAAGTTATATTTATATGCTGAGAAGCACTGATAACGGAAAGACCTGGTCAGAGCCTGTTGATATAACAAATCAGATACTTAATAAGGATGACGGTGTATTTTTAGGCGTAGCACCGGGAGTCGGACTGACGACGAAAGACGGCAGAATAGTGATGCCTCTTTATGTTGACAGAAAAGAAACTGTTTCAATTTACAGTGTGGATAACGGATACACGTGGCACAGAATGACAAAGCAGCCGTATTCCTGCAACACTGACGAATGGCAGCTTGTTCAGTCGCCCGACGGTACACTGCTTGGTATGGGCAGGCAAAAAAGATACGGTAAAACTCCTCTTTCAGTCTCGACAAATGACGGTAAATATTGGGAAAAAGCCGGTAAGACATCGCTATACGCTCCTAAATGTCAAAAAAGCGTAATCAGTATCGGAGAGCACGTATTTTGCTCACACGCAAGTGAAAAGAAGCGTGAAAATGGCGTTATCACGGTTGGAAAATTCAGAAAATCAAAGGGCAAAACCATAGGTATTGACTGGTATAACGAGGTTGAAATCAACCAAGGATTTTTTGCATATTCCTGCCTTGTACAGATAGATGATGAATATATCGGCGTACTTTATGAAGCACAGCCAAGCTCTTATATCTGCTTTAAAAAGTTCAAATTGTCCGATTTAATTTAATAATCTTAGCAAAAAGCACCTGATTAAAAAATAGAATCAGGTGCTCAGTCTGTCGAAAAAGTCCGAGTCTTTATTTGAAAACAGGGTTTTCTACAAACTGATATAATATATATTTTATTTTTTCTCTTTTTTGACCTTCATAAATTGATTTTTCTATTACTTCGTTAAAAAG
>JAJBVC010000118.1 GCA_020860025.1 Clostridiales bacterium
TAAAGGCGGTTACGGTATAAGTTGGAATGATGAGCTTGATATATCGTGTAATGAATTATACGAACAAGGGGTTAACGCCGATGAAATAGCCGATGATGAATTTTGTATTCAGCTTTTAGAAAATTATAATAAAAGCTATGATAAAGGCGAATTTATACCGCTTGACGATGCCGCTAAAATGTGCAGGGTTGATATAACCTAAATACAAGAAATATAGTAAACAGAGCAGCGGGTTATAATTGCCTGCTGCTCGTTTTTCACTGTTCGTTCACGGTTCGCTCACGCTTTAAGCGTGTTTTATAGAATGGGTATGTTTTTGTGTTTTTCTCACTTCGTTCACACTTAAAAGCGTAAACCTTGACAATTTAATTGATGAAATGTATAATTAATTAAAACGGTTTTGAGTTTATTCTCAAAAAATAGGTGTAGGCTTGTTTTAGTCTATGCCTATTTTTATGCTTTTAAACGCTCTTTTTGGTCATTCTGTTAAATTCCTTGTTTAAATGTTAAAACAGCGTTTAAAAGAAAAACAGCACGCTTATTTATTATTCTGTATCAAATAAGTGAAATTGCTTGTAACCTGTTTCATTCTCATTGATATATTTTTCTATGTGCTTTGTAGTTTCAGACATTTTGTCAGCTTGACTTTTTTGAGTCGCAATAAATCTTTCAACGTCTTTAATATTTTCAGGTAAATAATAACCGTTTGAGCGGTCAGAGCAGATATAACGCTCTATGCCGTCTTTTTTAGTCCAATTACAGCGATAGAAATATAAATCACGTTGAAAAGCTCTTATATTGCTTTTTGACGGTTCAAGACCGATAGCAGCAGGCAATAATACTTTTGCGGTTATGCCCTTTTCTGCTCCGATGTGGTTATTTGCTTTCATATAATCACTAATATAAGAAATATTCATTTTTATTCACCACCTTTTAAAGTATTTGTTGGTTGAAATTTTTGACTGTTTTTTGTTGTGCTTTTGTGGTTATTTTGTTCTATTTTTTTGCTGTGCTTTTGCTTCTATTTTGTATTGCCTGCTGCTAACTCATTTTTTGAGCTTTTGCACTTTTATAAGCAAATATATAAAGTTTACATAGAGTTACCTAAAAGTTATCCGCTAAACTAATACACAAATAATAAAATACTGAATGGTATATTATTTAATAAGATTATCATTTTCATAGTAGTGTCAATAACTTTCACAATGTTTTAAATATTGTGAAAAAGTCTTTTATATTGCGGTTTTTGTGGCTTTTTGCGGCTTTTTTACTACTATTCAAATAATAGTAGTAAAGCGTTATAATTTTAATTGCTACTATTCAAATGATAGTAGTAAAAGGTGTTACTACTATGAAATTGATAGCCGTGTTTTAAATTTTGTGTCTTATTGAGGCGGTTATAATTCGCTTATCAATTTTTCTTTCATTGTTACTATTGTCAAGGTATTTCCAACGGTCAGAATATTTATATATGTTCATTTGCCTTGTATATGAATTATCAGCTATACAATCAATAAAGCCTGCGTTAATTAATTCATCTCTTGCATTTATAAAAGCGTTTGGACTACTAAAAATATTATACTTTTCTTTATATTGCTTTTGCGTAAAATAGAATTTTTTATTGTCTTTTTCGGGGTGTTCTTTTTCGTTAACTCCGAATTGCTCCATTCGCATATAAAAATATAGCAATTTTGCACTATTTGACAAATGTTTAAAATTTTCAGACAATAACGTTTCTTGATTGATATTAAGAAATCTTTTGCTTTTTCCGTCAAATGGTTGAGATTTTGGCGTTTTTCCTTTACTCACCTTTTTATACCCTTTTCTCTTTTGCCCACTGTTCAAAGGCGTCTTTTGATACCTTGTAATTTTTGCCGATTTTAAGGCTTGGAAAATCAGCCCTGCGGAATAATTGTCTTGCGGTAGCAAGTGAACAGCCTAAACATTCAGCAATATCTGCGGTTGTATAAAATACAGTGTATTCTTTATTTTCAACGCTTTTTGCGTTATTGATATTTTCACTCATAAAAAATTCCTCTTTCTAAAAATTTAATCTTGCAACGTACCTGCTGCTATGTTAAAATAAATTTGCAGCGGGTAATACTGTTGCTTAATTTTTTGTTGAACGTCTCTATAATGGGGCGTTCTTTTTTTATGCTTTTTTGAGTTCGTTGACAATGCTTTTCAACTTTTCAGTTCTTTCATTGTCAAAATCACGGCGTAACCACCTTGAAAAAGTTGCCTCGGTAACGCCGAATGAGTACGCAACCTGCCATTCATAAAGCCCTGCGGCTTTAATCAGTTCTTTAACTTCGTTCTTTGTCATATTATCACCACCTTTTTTAAAATTGTTCAAAATCAACTTGACATATTTTTAAGTTGTTGATATTCTTATTATACTCAATGTACTAAAATCGAGCAACTTTAAAATGGTTATATATTTTATTAAATGTTACCAAAATACAGAGGTTGAATAATATGTCAAAAAGGTCAAACGGTGACGGGGCTATATTCTACGATGAAAAGCGTAACCGTTACAGAGGTCAAATAACTATCGGCTACGATGAAGAGGGTAAGCAAAAGCGTAAAAGCGTATCAGGCAAAACAAAGCAAGAGGTTAAAGAAAAACTCAAACAAATTGAATACGGTATTTATTCGGGGTCATTCATAGATGATAGTAGCATAACAATATACCACCTTGCAAAACAAATGATTGAAGATAGCTACAACAGTAACGAAATTAAAGAAACAACGTATTTAACAAATTTACAAACGCTAAAACGCTTAAAGCCGATATATAACACGCCATTGCAGCAGGCTACAGAAACGCAAATAAGGGCGTTTTTTCAATCAACATTAAATTCATCACAATCAATATTAAACAAGAATTTTGACTTGTTAAAACGGACATTTCAAGAGGCTATAGAGCGAGATATAATATCAAAAAGCCCTATGTCACGAATTAAGAAACCTAAATCAAAGAAAAAGAGCGAAAAGGTCAGGGCTTTAACCGTTGGTGAGCAAAATAAACTTATTAACCTGCTGCTCACAAAAGATATTAAGTATAGCAATCAAATGTTGATTATGCTTGCTACAGGCTTGAGAATGGGCGAAATTAACGCTTTAACAGTTAAAGATATAAACTTTACATTCAATACAATATCAATCAATAAAACGATTACAAGAGGCGAAAAAGGTAAAGCAATGGTAGGAGATGAAACAAAGACAGCAGCAGGCAAAAGAATTATACCAATTACAAACGATATAAAACCGCTTTTAATTGAATGTGTTGAATATTCAGAGAGCGATTTTATTTTTCTCACTGAACAGGGTCATTATATTTCAACCAATCAGGTAAATATGGAATTTAGCCGAATGGTAAAAAAGTACGATATTATTGATAAATCTGTTAGCGGTAAGGTGTCTTTACATTCTCTACGCCATACCTACGCTACAAGAATGATAGAGGGCGGTATGTCAGCAAGTGCATTACAAAAGCTGCTCGGTCATACAGATATTAAAATCACAATGAATACTTATACCGATGTATTTGAGCAATTCCAAACAAGAGAAATAGAAAAAGGACTTGATTATATGAAACAGCAAGGCGTTTCTATTCAAAGTCATATTGAAAAACTGCGAAAAAATGACATAAAAAAAGACGGCAAAACCGCCGTTTAAAAGTAAGGTTAAAATGAGTTAAAATATCGAACGGTAGCACCATTTAGCACCACAAAATTTTAAAAAGCCTTTATTTATGCGGGTTTTCAGACTTTGTGTCTTATCACCTCGACCAAGGATAGCAGGGACGGTTAATCCGTCCTTGTTGTTTTTTATATGGTATTTT
>JAJBVC010000115.1 GCA_020860025.1 Clostridiales bacterium
TTCTGTTTCCCCCGGTAGAACCGGGGGTTTTCAGCTATTGCCGAACAAACAAAAATCAGACGCATATTCAATACGTCTGATTTTATTTAATCGAGGGCTTTGCCCGAACATCAACATTTGTCAAGGATGAAACCCGCTTAGATGGGAGATTATGACCCACCTAAGAAAAAGGCAAAACCCGCTTCTCACCTCTCGGTTTGGTCGGTGCTTCTGCCTTTGGCAGAGGTGTCTACCGGATACCCGCACCCTATAGAGGTGGTGGGACATCTTTTCAAATGTTATATCTATTTTAATTTAGATTTTATTAGAGAGCCTCGGCAACGGCAACGGCACATGCAACTGTAGCGCCAACCATCGGGTTGTTACCCATACCGATAAGACCCATCATCTCAACGTGAGCGGGAACTGATGAAGAACCTGCAAACTGAGCGTCGCTGTGCATTCTGCCCATTGTATCGGTCATACCGTATGAAGCAGGGCCGGCAGCCATATTGTCGGGGTGAAGAGTACGTCCTGTTCCGCCGCCTGACGCAACTGAAAAATACTTCTTGCCCTTTTCAACACATTCCTTCTTATAAGTGCCTGCAACAGGGTGCTGGAAACGTGTCGGGTTAGTTGAGTTACCTGTAATAGAAACGTCAACGCCCTCTTTCCACATAATTGCAACGCCCTCGGTTACATCATTTGCACCGTAGCAGTTAACCTTTGCACGAAGTCCGTCCGAGTATGCCTTGCGGAATACCTCTTTAACCTCGCCTGTATAATAATCCATTTCGGTTTCAACATAAGTAAAACCGTTAATTCTTGCGATAATCTGAGCTGCGTCCTTACCAAGACCGTTAAGGATAACTCTGAGCGGCTGCTTTCTTACCTTGTTTGCCTTTTCGGCAATACCGATTGCGCCTTCCGCTGCTGCAAATGATTCGTGACCTGCGAGGAAAGCGAAACATTCTGTTTCTTCCTCAAGGAGCATTTTACCGAGATTGCCGTGACCGAGACCTACTTTTCTCTGGTCGGCAACAGAGCCGGGAATACAGAACGACTGAAGTCCCTCACCGATTGCTGCTGCTGCGTCAGCGGCTGAGGTAACGCCCTTTTTAAGAGCGATAGCGCATCCTACAGTATAAGCCCACTTAGCGTTTTCAAAGCAGATTGGCTGAATACCCTCTACAATTTTATATGGGTCAAAGCCCTTAGCCTGACAGATTTCTCTGCATTCTTCTATTGATTTAATATCGTACTGAGCGAGAACGGCAAGAATTTGCTTCTCTCTTCTTTCATATGATTCAAATAAAGCCATTTTTACGTCCTCCTTATTCCTTTCTCGGGTCGATAATCTTAACAGCGTCGTCAACTCTGCCGTATTGACCCTGAGCCTTTTCAAATGCGGTGTTTGCATCGTCGCCGTTCTTGATGAAATCCATCATTTTGCCGAAGTTTACGAACTTATAGCCGATGATTTCATTATCTTCATCAAGAGCGATACCTGTTACATAACCGTCTGTCATTTCAAGATAACGAGGGCCTTTTGCAAGAGTTCCGTACATTGTGCCGACCTGAGAGCGAAGTCCCTTACCGAGATCCTCAAGACCTGCGCCGATTGCAAGACCGTCGTCGGAAAAAGCACTTTGTGAACGGCCGTAAACTATCTGGAGGAAAAGCTCTCTCATAGCGGTGTTGATAGCGTCGCATACAAGGTCTGTGTTAAGAGCCTCAAGAATAGTTCTGCCGGGAAGAATTTCAGAAGCCATAGCAGCTGAATGAGTCATACCCGAACAGCCGATTGTTTCAACAAGAGCCTCTTGAATAATTCCGTCTTTAACATTAAGGCTAAGCTTACAGCATCCCTGCTGAGGAGCGCACCAGCCAATGCCGTGCGTAAAAGCGGAAATGTCCTTGATTTCCTTTGCCTTTACCCACTTTGCTTCCTCTGGAATAGGAGCAGCACCGTGAGCAACGCCCTGTGCTACAGGGCACATTGTTTCAACTTCATGTGAATAAACCATTTTTTTACTCCCTTCGGCTCATTATACCGACACCGCCGATACACAAGCCTTATATAATAATTTTAAAAATTACCTAAACGGAAAGGATTGCCGTGCAAGATGGTACGGACAATCTTTTTCAAATGATATTATACCCAATTAAATCTGTATCTGCAAGAGCAAATATTAAAATTTTGGAACAATTTGGGCAATTTATTACTGTTTAACGACTTCTATTGAAAATAGTTAAATTTTTTAGTATAATATTATCAATGCAAATAACGGAGGTAACGCATATGAAAATCAAAAACGGATTTGCCAAAAGAAATATAGCGGGGTCAAATATAGTTGTACCTGTCGGCAAAGCATCGTCATCGTTTAACGGAATGATTACTCTTAACGACAGCGGTTCGTTCTTTTGGGACTGCTTCAGCAATGATATTACAATTGACGACGCTGTTGATATGGCGGTAAAGGAGTACGACGTTGACGCTCAAACCGTCAAAAAAGATATTGAGCATTTTGTACAAATGCTCAGGGAAAATAATCTTCTTGATGAATAATTGAGGTTTTCCGCTTCGCAGTAAGATGTTCACCTGTTGGCAAAAGAGCATCTTACTCAAAAATTTAAATATAAAAATAACCGCTCACACTCCCAATGTCAGCAGTTATTTTTTAGCCAAAACATTTAGGGACTAACCGTCTATCCGACGTAAGTCCTTTATTTGTTTTTATATCATCATAATATAATATAGGCAAGTTAAATTTTTCTGATACTTATTTCTCCGCTGCGAAGAGTTGTCTGCTTACCGTTTTCGAGCCGAACCTCAAGTCCGCCGGTTTTGTCAATGCCGACAGCGGTTGCATTCGTCATTTTACCGTTTTTGAAAAATTGAATATTACTTCCTATTATCATAGAGTGACTGCGGTAATAATCTATAAATTCCTTGTACGACCCCGACGCAATATCGACAAGCTCCTTTGTAACAGTTGCAATAAGCTCGCTTCGGCTGATTCTTGCGTTAAGACTGCCCGCCGTATCAAGCTCCTTCGGAAAATTAACCGTATTTATATTTATACCTATTCCTATAATTACGCTTTCGACAATATTAAGTTCAAAATTCGTAATCGCTTCGGTTAAAATACCACAGATTTTCTTGCCGTCAAGATAGACGTCGTTTACCCATTTTATCTGCGGATTTTTATCGGTCAGCTTTTCTATGGCTCTGCAAACGGCAACCGCCGCCGCAGTTGTGGCTGTAACGGCATTTTGAAGCGAGCTTTTAGGATGAATAACAAGGCTGAAATAAACACCTGTCATTGCAGGAGAGTAAAAGCTCTTGCCCTGCCGTCCTCTGCCTGCCGTCTGTTCATCTGCGCACACGAGAAAAATCCCGTCGCCTCCGTCGGCTAAAAGACGCTTACACTGATTATTCGTGGAGTCAATAGTCGGATAATATAAGACCTCAATACCCTCGCCGAGCTTTGCCGATATGCTCTCGGCTGAAATTAAATCGTTATTTTCCGACAGTTTATAGCCCTTATGCGTAACTGCGTCTATTTCATATCCGTCAGCCTCAAGCGCACGGATTGCTTTCCACACGGCGGCACGTGTTTTGCCAAATTCATTTGCAAGCGTTTCACCGCTGACGTAATCATCGCTTGTCAGTAGACGATAAAGAATATCATTTTTAAGTGACATAATATTATCCTTTTCAATATCTGTCAGTGTGCGGAAATTTGTAAGAAAGTTTATATTTATATTTCCGTACGCTGATTTTAATCGAGGGCTTTGCCCGAACATCAACATTTGTCAAGGGCGAAGCCCGCT
>JAJBVC010000215.1 GCA_020860025.1 Clostridiales bacterium
TTTTGTAAAAAAATAAATGTTGGAGTCCCATACCCCAACATTTATTATAGAACCACATTAAAATGTAAAACAGTCCTTTGTACTGAAATTAGTCAGCCGTATAAGGAAGCAGGGCAATATGTCTTGCTCTCTTTATGGCTGTGGTAAGCTCTCTTTGGTGTTTTGCGCAAGTGCCTGTTACTCTGCGTGGAAGAATCTTTGCTCTTTCAGAGGTAAATTTTCTAAGCTTTGCAGCGTCTTTATAGTCGATTTCTTCAACTTGTTCAGCACAAAAAACACAAACTTTTCTGCGGCCCTTACGTGCGCCGTTTCTGTTATATGCCATATCAGTTTCCTCCTTTAAAATGGTAAATCATCGTCATCGTCAACAATTTCTTCAAAGTCCGAATTATCAGCATTTGCATAACTCGGCGCAGGCTGAGAAAATGCGGGATTTACTGTACCGCTTTCTGCTTTTGAGCCACAGAAAGAAACATTGTTGGCAACAACGGTTACGGATTTTCTCTTATTTCCCGAGGTATCGGTAAAGCTGTCAGTCTGGATTGAACCCTCAACAGCAATCATTGAGCCTTTGTGGAAATAGCGAGAAATAAATTCAGCAGTTTGACGCCAAGCTGTACAATCAATAAAATCAGCTCGTCTGTCCTCTCCCTTAGCCTGATACTGTCTGTCGCAGGCAATTTGGAAGTTAATAACGGAAAGACCGCTTGCGGTTGTCTTTAGCTCCGGCTCATAAGTTAATCTGCCCATCAATACAACAGAATTAATCATTCTTCATTTTCCTCCTATTATTCGCCTTTAGCGACAATCATTGAGCGAAGAACGCCGTCCGTAATATTGATTACACGGTCAAGCTCTGCGGGGAAATCTTCCTCACAAGAGAAATTAATAACCATGTAATAGCCCTCATTCTCGTAGTTGATAGGATATGCAAGTTTACGTTTACCCCAATCCTCAACTTCGCCAAGAGTGCCATTTTTACTGATGAGGTCAGTGAACTTAGCCTTGAGAGGCTCAACTGCTTCATCACCGTTTGCAACGGAGAAAACCAATACGATTTCGTAATTTCTTAATGCCATTCTTTAGCACCTCCTTCCGGTCATTCGGCCTGTCATCTAAACAGGCAAGGATTGCCCTGATATTTCAAGGCTTGAGTATTATATCAAAAATGATAGTTGCTGTCAAGAAAAAGATTTTTGTATTGTCAAATATAACTTTAAATTTGAATTTATTTCGGCTTTATTTCGGCTTTATGCTACCGTGTCGAGCAATTTAGGTAAATATTTGAGTGATTTAAGTAAACCTTTTAATATATGAAAGAGTGGCTTTGCAACGCCTTTTCCGTCCAATATATCGACCATACCCTGCGCTGTTTCTTCGGAAATAAATCCCTGGCTCATTGAAATTATAGTTCTAATCGGTACGGACATTACAGAGCTATACGCAACATTCGCCTGAAGCTCGTTAGGCGCCGTTTTACCGACAGCAAAACGAATAACCTTTTTCATAATACGTACCGCCTTAACGTCTTTTCCGTCGGAAAATGTTGAATTAAAATCAAGCGGTTTATCGGGATTTACGCTTTGCGGCGGCAGAGCCTTGCCGTAAACAGCCTCAAACTCAAAATCTGAAATGTTATCAACCTCGGCACTGTAATAAGACGGCGCACAGCCTTTATAATCGGGTATTTCGTAATCATCATAAAAAGAGATATTCAAATCACTCGAAAGCTTAATATCCCTGCTTGAAGCGCCTACCAAAACAGTATAACCGCAGTTTTCAATCTGCCAGCTTCCCTTTTTAACATTGTAAAAAGAAAATGCTCTTTCATCAAGTTTTATTTCAATATTTTTCGTCTCACCGGCTTTAAGAAAAACTTTTTCAAAGCCTTTAAGTTCCTTTTTAGCTCTGTAGATTGCACTGCTTTTGCTTTGAACATATACCTGTGCAATTTCCGCACCGTCACGCTTACCCGTATTTGTAATCTTAAATGAAACAGAAACCGTCTTGTCGTCATCATTTATATTAACATTTATATCATCATAGTCAAACTCTGTATACGAAAGTCCGTAGCCGAAAGGAAAAAGTACGTCCTTATTCGCTGTATCATAATACCTGTAGCCGACATAAATACTTTCTTTATAAAAAGGAGCAAACCTGTCGGGATAATATTTTGAGCAAGGAACATCCTCCAAATGCAAAGGGTACGATTCGGCAAGTTTACCGCTCGGATTTACTTTACCGGAAATAATATCAACTATCGCTCCGGCACCGGCTTGACCGGCTAAATAGCAGTTCAGCAAGCCTTTAACATTATTTATCCACGGCATCTCAACAGGCGCACCGCCGGATAAGATTACAACAACATTTGAATTAACAGCACAGACTTCACCGATTAAAGTACTTTGATTTAACGGCAAATTCATATGAATACGGTCGTTTGCTTCGGCTTCATACTGCTCTGTTAAACCGACAAACAATAAAACTATGTCAGCCTCTTTAGAAACAGATTTGGCTTCGTTTATCATTTGTATATTTATATTATCCGTTGATTTCTCATAACCCTGTGAATAGATAAAATTAAAATTTTCCTTTTTTGCCTCATCATAAAAATTATCGATTTTTGTCGGATTAACCTGCGAACTGCCAGAGCCCTGATAACGTGGATTGACAGCCGTTTCACCGATTACTGCGATTTTTTTACTTTTATCAATAGGAAGTATATTGTCACTGTTTTTGAGCAAAACCATTGATTCAGACGCAATTTTACGGGCAAGTAAATGATGTTCGGCAGGCTTTGTAAGATTAACGTTTTTCTTTGAATATTTATTTGATTTCAAAGAAAGGTCTATCACTCTGTCAACACATAAATCCAAAACGCTTTCATCAAGTTCATTTGATTTAACGGCGTTTATAACAGCTTCGGCGCCGATTCCGTTTGAAGAAGGCATTTCCAAAT
This sequence comes from Clostridiales bacterium, assembly GCA_020860025.1. Lineage (GTDB taxonomy): Bacteria > Bacillota > Clostridia > Oscillospirales > Acutalibacteraceae > Eubacterium_R. The sequence goes on from JAJBVC010000215.1 coordinate 2,960, forward strand.
CATTACCGCCTTTTATACCGTCAACACGGTTATTTTCCGCTCCCCAATCGCAAACAACCGCACCTTTAAATCCCCATTCATCTCTCAAAATCTTGTTAAGAAGCCAATCGTTTTCGGTACAATATTCACCGTTCAATTTATTGTAAGCACTCATTACAGTCCAAGGCTGAGACTGCTTAACCGTTTTTTTCAAAAGCGTCCAAATATATTTCTCTGAGTGTTCGTTCGTCAATGACAGAATTCGACGTCATTCTGAAAAATTCCTGATTGTTGGCGGCAAAGTGTTTAACACAGGCTCCGACATTATTTGACTGAACTCCGCTAATCCAAGCCGAGCCGATTTCTCCCGATAAATACGGGTCTTCGGAAAAATATTCAAAATTTCTTCCGCACAACGGCGAACGCTTTATATTGACTCCGGGGCCCAACACTACGGCAACATTTTGGTCAACTGCCTCTTCGCCTATCGCATTGCCCATTTCATAAATAAGATTTCTGTCCCAAGAGCAGGCTGACAAACACGCTAACGGAAAGCAAACGGCAGGTAACGGCGTAGTTTTATCCTTGCCTTTAACCTTGCCCGGATGACGTCTTAGACCGTGAGGCCCGTCGGACATCATAACCGAAGGTATGCCGAGCTTTGATATTTCCATTGTGTGCCAATAATCGTAACCCGAAGTGAGATATGCTTTTTGCTCAAGTGACATTTTACATATAATATCGGAATGTTTCATAATTTTTCTCTCCCGCTTTTTATTTGCAATCCAAGAATTTATGATTTGCAAAATTAAAATATCAAAATGAGCAAATGCGTTATATCAAAA
>JAJBVC010000080.1 GCA_020860025.1 Clostridiales bacterium
GGTGCATACCTCTTAGGAGGAAATAATACAGGTAAAGTCATATTTTATTTTCTTTACAGTAAAATACTTCTGATAATCGGTTTAATATTTTTTATGACTGTAGGTTTAAACGGTCTTTTTTCAAAAATGCTGACAAAAAAGCTTTCAAACAATGACCCTGCCATTATGAGAAGGTATGAAACAAATAACAGCGACAAAATTTTTGCTGTAAAATCTCTTCAAAAATTTTCAAAACCGGTTAAAATCATTATTTCCTGTATTCTCCTTTTTGTCAGCATTATAGCGGCAAGTATAATAGCCGAGGATAATATCGGTTTTTACGACAGCTATGTAAAGTTTTACAGCGCCGATACTTTATCGGTTTGCAGTGTCGATTATGAAGATATGAAAATTGTAAGAGTTCTCGGTTATTATGATGATGAGACGGATGATTATATTGAATATACAGACGTTGAGTCATATATTGTAGCAGGTTCTGACGGCAGTGATTATTATGTCATTGAAAATATTTTGCCGAACGGCTCAACAGATAAATATATAAAAGACCTTGCATATAAATACAGTATAGAAATAGATGAGTGCAAATCAGCGGAGGATTACAGTGAATCGCTTGAATTTGTCGGAGAAAACTAATCGTGAAAATACTTGGAATTGAATCGTCTTGTGACGAAACGGCGGCAGCTGTCGTTGAAGACGGAAGAAATGTAAAATCAAATATTATAGCAACATCACTTGAGGAGCATAAGCTCTACGGAGGTGTTGTACCTGAAATTGCCTCACGCCGTCACGCCGAGTCAATCAGCTCGGTTGTTAAGGAAGCGCTTGAGCAGGCAAACTGTACTATGAACGATATTGACGCAGTTGCCGTAACGTATGCTCCGGGGCTTATAGGCGCACTGCTTGTAGGAGTTAATTTTGCAAAAGGGCTTGCTCTTGCTTGTGACAAGCCTCTCGTTCCCGTTCATCATTTAAGGGGGCATATTGCGTCAAATTATATATCAAATAATGTAGAACCGCCGTTTTTATGTCTTGTTGTAAGCGGAGGTCATTCTCATATCGTTGCGGTAAATTCATATACGGATTTTGAAGTAATAGGCAAAACAAGAGACGATGCGGCAGGAGAAGCGCTTGACAAAGCGGGACGCACGATGAATTTGCCATACCCGGGAGGCGTGAGTATTGATAAAATCAGCCCTCAGGGCGACGAAAACGCTTTTAAATTTCCAAAGCCGAGGGTAAGCACAAGTCCGTATGATTTTTCTTTCAGCGGTCTTAAAACCTGTGTTATTAACATCGTTCATAATGCACGGCAAAAAGGGGAAAATATCAATGTATTTGACTTGGCGGCGTCATTTCAAAAAAGTGTTGTTGACTGCTTGCTGACAAATCTTGAAAAGGCTGCCGTTGACAAAAATTTTAAAAAGATTGTAATAGCGGGCGGTGTTTCTGCAAATTCTAAATTAAGGGCAGACGCTTTGTCGCTTTGCCGTCGTCATAATTGGGAACTGTTTATACCCGAACTTAAATATTGCGGGGACAATGCCGCAATGATTGCGTCTCAGGGGTACTATGAATTTATAAAAGGTGTGCGAGCGGATGAAAGTCTTAACGCTTATGCAACAATGCCTATTGATGAAAATTACAAAACAATTTGACAATGAGTTAGGTTATTGTAACATTTTTATGAAATTTGGCGCTCGCTATTGAAATTTAGGTAAATTTTGCTATAATGCTATATGTAATGAAATAGGTTTGTCTGACAACCTTTCATCAATATATTACAAACTAAATAGTAAGGAGAACACTACTATGCAAACAAATCTTACTTCAAACAAGTCGCTTCTTGCGTGGCTTGACGAAAAAGTAGAGCTTCTTAAGCCGTCTGAAATTGTTTGGATTGACGGTTCAAAGGAGCAGATTGACGCTCTTAAAGCTGAAGGCGTTGAAACAGGCGAAATGATAAAGCTTAATGAGGAATTGCTTCCCGACTGCTATCTTCACAGAACGGCTGAAAACGACGTTGCACGTGTTGAGGACAGAACCTTAATTTGCACAAAGAGTGAAAAAGACGCAGGCCCTACAAATCACTGGATGGACCCTCAGGAATGCTACAAAATGCTTTATGACATTGCAGCAGGCTCATATGAGGGCAGAACAATGTATATCATTCCTTATTCAATGGGCCCTGTAGGCTCACCTTTTTCAAAGATTGGTATTGAGATTACAGATTCAATTTACGTTGTTCTTAATATGAATATTATGACAAGAGTAGGCAAGGCTGTTCTTGATTGTCTCGGCGATTCTGACGACTGGGTACGTGGTATGCACTGCAAGTGCGATGTTGACCCTGAAAAGAGATGGATTTGCCAGTTCCCTGAGGACAATACTATTATTTCTGTTAACTCAGCTTACGGCGGAAACGTACTTCTCGGTAAAAAGTGCTTTGCTCTTCGTATTGCTTCTTATCTTGGCAAAAACGAAGGCTGGCAGGCTGAGCATATGCTTATCCTTGGACTTCAAAAGCCAAACGGCGATATTAAATATATCTGTGCGGCTTTCCCGTCAGCTTGCGGAAAAACAAACCTTGCAATGCTTATTCCTCCTGAGGGCTATCAGAAGAAAGGCTACAAGGTATGGTGCGTTGGCGACGATATTTCTTGGATTAGAAAAGGCCCTGACGGACGTCTTTATGCAATCAACCCTGAAAACGGATTCTTCGGTGTTGCACCGGGTACAAATATGAAGTCAAACCCGAATGCTCTTAAATCAACAATGCAGGGTACAATTTTCACAAATGTTTGTCATAATCTTGATAACAACACTGTATGGTGGGAAGGACTCGACAAGAATCCGCCTACAAACGCTATTGACTGGAGAGGCAAGCCGTGGAACGGTGCTGAAAGCAACGAAAAGGGTGCTCATCCAAACTCAAGATTTACAGCACCTGCCGTTAACTGTCCTTGTATTTCATCAGAATTTGAAAATCCACAGGGCGTTCCGATTTCAGCTATCGTGTTCGGCGGTCGCCGTGCAAAGCTTACTCCGCTTGTTTATCAGTCAAAGGACTGGAATCACGGTGTATTCGTAGGCTCAATTATGGGCTCTGAAACTACTGCTGCCGCAACAGGCGCAGTTGGTGTTGTTCGCCGTGACCCAATGGCTATGCTTCCGTTTTGCGGTTACAATATGGGCGATTACTGGCAGCACTGGATTGACATCGGTAAAACTCTTGACCCGGATAAAGCTCCTAAAATCTTTAATGTTAACTGGTTCCGTAAGGACGATGAGGGCAACTTCCTGTGGCCGGGATTCGGCGATAACCTTCGTGTACTCGATTGGATTATTGACCGTTGTGACGGCAAGGTTGAAGCTCAGGATACTGCAATCGGTTATCTTCCCTATGCTAAGGATATTAACCTTGAAGGTCTTGATATGACAGAGGATGACCTCGATAAGATTCTTGACGTTGATAAGGACGCTTGGGAAGAAGAACTCAAGGGCGTTGACGAGCTTTATGCTAAGTTTGGCGATACACTTCCAAAAGAACTTTCAGACATTCTTTCAGAAGTTAAAGATAATCTTTAATAGATAAATAACAGCAAAATATGACGGCACTGTCTTTTGGCAGTGCCGTCAGTTTTATACATACAAAAAAAGGCAAGAGCATAAAAACTCTTGCATCAGCGTGTAGAAAAAGTCGAATTACAGATTTCTACACGCTGGCAGATGTTGAGA
>JAJBVC010000203.1 GCA_020860025.1 Clostridiales bacterium
ATGTAAAAATATACAATATTTACGTATAAATGAGTTAATTTTTGAATAAATATACAAACTTAACAAAAGGGGTTGCAATTATTTGAATCTGTTATTATAATGGTTGGTATAAATAAAATGTATTTAATTATTAAGGAGTTTTAATACTATGAAAAAGGAAATTAAAAAGGTTGTTCTTGCATATTCGGGAGGACTTGATACTTCTATCATAATCCCATGGCTCAAGGAAAATTACAACAACTGCGAGGTTATAGCAGTATCGGGCGATGTAGGACAAGGAACAGAGCTTGACGGACTTGAGGAAAAGGCGATTGCAACAGGAGCTTCAAAGCTGTACGTTCTCGACCTTAAAGACGAATACGTTGAGGATTACATATTCCCATGCCTTAAAGCCGGCGCAGATTACGAGACTTATTTGCTCGGCACTTCGCACGCCCGCCCATGCATTGCAAAAGGACTTGCAGAAATTGCTATCAAGGAAAACGCAGACGCTATATGCCACGGCTGCACAGGCAAAGGCAACGACCAGGTAAGATTTGAGCTGACGTTAAAGGCTTTAGTGCCGGAAATGGAAATTATCGCTCCTTGGAGAGAGTGGGATATTAAATCACGTGAGGAAGAAATAGAATACGCCGAGGCACATAATATTCCGCTTAAAATCAACAGAGAGACGAACTACAGCAAGGATAAAAACGTATGGCATTTAAGCCACGAGGGACTTGACCTTGAAGACCCTGCAAACGAGCCGATGTACAGCAAAAAGGGCTTTCTTGAGCTTGGCGTTGCGCCGGAACAGGCACCGGACAAGGCAACTTACGTTACAATTCATTTTGAAAAGGGTATTCCAACCGCTATTGACGGAAAAGAAATGAAAGCGCTTGAAATTGTTGAAACGCTCAACACTCTCGGCGGTGAAAACGGAATCGGACTGCTTGACATTGTTGAAAACCGCCTTGTCGGAATGAAGAGCAGAGGTGTTTACGAAACTCCGGGCGGCGCAATTCTTTACAAGGCTCATGAACTTCTTGAGATGATTACGCTCGACCGTGAAACTTCTCATTACAAAAAGCTTGTTTCTCAAAAGTTCGGCGAGCTTGTATACAACGGTCTTTGGTTTACTCCGCTTCGTGAAGCGCTTTCGGCTTTCGTTGACAAGACGCAGGAAACTGTTACGGGCGATGTTAAGCTGAAACTTTACAAGGGCAACATAATCAACGCAGGCATTACTTCACCTTACACTCTTTATGATGAGAATATTGCATCGTTCGGCGAAGACGGCGGCGCTTACAATCAGGCTGATTCGGCAGGATTTATAAATCTTTTCGGACTTAGCATTAAGGTTAAAGCTCTGCTTGATAAAAAGAGAAATGAAAATAATAATAAGTAATAAATATATATGAGGTCAGATTATGGCACAACTTTGGAAAGGCAGATTCAAAAAAGAGCTTGCCAAGGAAACGAATGATTTTAACGCTTCGATACATTTTGACTCACGAATGTATGAGGAGGATATTAAAGGCAGTATCGCCCACGCAACAATGCTCGGCGCAACAGGTATAATCGATAAGAGCGAGAGCGACAAAATAGTTGAGGGTTTAAGCGAAATACTTGACGATATTAAAAAAGGCACGCTTGAAATTGATTACGACGCCGAGGACATTCACACATTTGTTGAGGGCGAGCTGACAAAGCGTTTGGGTCAGACAGGCAAAAGACTTCACACGGCACGTTCGAGAAACGACCAGGTAGCACTTGATATAAGAATGGTGCTGAAAAAAGAGATTGACGAAATTTGCGGTAAGGTAAAAGGACTTATTGAGGTTTTATGCGACAAGGCTGAGGAAAACAAGGACACTATTATGCCCGGATATACTCATCTTCAAAGAGCGCAGCCGATTACATTTGCCCATCATCTTATGGCGTACTGCTCAATGCTCTGCCGTGACCTTGACAGGCTCGGCGATGTTAAAAAGAGGATGAATGTTTTACCTCTCGGCAGCGGCGCACTTGCCGGAACCACGTACCCGATTGACAGAAATAAAGTAGCGGATTTACTCGGCTTTGACAGCGTGTGCTTAAACAGCCTTGACGGCGTTTCCGACAGAGATTTTTGCATTGAGTTTGCCGACGCACTTTCTATTATAATGGTACATCTTTCACGCTTCAGCGAGGAAATTATTATGTGGTGCTCATGGGAATTTAAATTTGTTGAGCTTGACGACGCTTTTTCAACAGGGTCGAGCATTATGCCGCAAAAGAAAAATCCCGATATTGCAGAGCTTGTCAGAGGAAAAAGCGGCCGTGTTTTCGGCGATTTGATTACGCTTTTAACTGTTATGAAAGGTATTCCTCTTGCGTATAATAAAGATATGCAGGAGGACAAGGAGGCTATTTTTGACGCAGTTGACACTGTTAAAATGTGCCTTAACGCTTTTACTCCTATGATTGAAACTATGACAGTGCTGAAGGATAATATGCGAAATGCGGCGGCAAAAGGATTTATCAATGCTACGGACTGCGCCGATTATCTTGTCGGAAAAGGTCTGCCGTTTCGTGACGCTTACAAGGCTACAGGCGAGCTTGTCGCTATTTGCATTGACAAGGGAGTGACGCTCGAAACACTTGACATTGAGGATTACAAGGCGGTATGCGGTGCTTTTGACGAGGATGTTTACAAGGCGATAAATCTTGAAAAATGCGTAAACGACAGAGTTGCAATCGGTGGGCCGTCGAAAACAAGCGTTGACGAGCAGATTAAAGCTGCAAGAGAATATGTAAATGGATAATTTTACTGTTTTACGGCTATTATCTTATTGACTATCAGCACAAATAATTGTATAATGCTACTATGAATTCTCTATCGGAGGCACACGTATGAGCTTTAAAATAGTTGTAGACAGCTGCTGTGATTTAACGGAGGAAATGAAAGCCTGGAACGATTTTGTAATTGTACCTCTTACTCTTGAAACAGGCGACTATCGCATCTTGGACGATGAAAATTTTGACCAGGACGATTTTATTTCAAGAGTGCATGACAACAACGGCGCCGCAAAATCAGCCTGCCCCTCCCCCGACGCATTCAAGTCGGCTTACGAGGGTGATTATGATGAGGTTTACGTTCTTACGATAACCGACAAGCTGAGCGGTACTTACAACAGCGCATTGCAGGGTAAAATGCTGTACGAGGAGGAATTCGGCGGCGACAAGAAAATTCACGTTTTTAATTCTCTTGCAACGTCGGGCATTGAAACTCTGACAGCGGAGCATATAAAAAATCTTGCCGAAAGCGGTACTGATTTTGACGAGATTGTCAGAGATACAGAAGATTTTATTCTCAATCACACGGGATTATACTTCTGCCTTGAAAGTCTTGACGCTCTAAAACAAAACGGTCGGCTGTTTGCTCTTGCCGCAACTGTGCTTCAAAAAATCAGGGTAAAACTCGTCTGTAGACGCACGCAGGAAGGAAATATTTCGCTTTCAGGTCAGGATTTTACAATAAATCGTGCTATGATAAAAATGGCTAACTTTATAAAAAATGAAGTTGACGGCAAGGATTTGAGCGATAAGAAGCTGATTGTAAGCTACGTTTGCTGTGAAGAACGTGCAAAACTTGTGGCTCAAAAGATTACCGACGGCGCAAAATTCGGCTCTGTTGAAATTCTTAAAGCGTCGGGACTTAATTCGCTCTACGCTTCAGACGGCGGAATAATAGTTTCGTTCAGTATTTGATTTTATTATTAAAACGACCATTCGTTAGGCTTTGTCTTTCGGATGGTCTTGTACTATAAGTTATGAGAAAAATAGACTTTGTTATAAAAAATGAATATAATAATAAGCAAATACGTGATTTTCTGCATGATTTCGGCGTATCGTCGTCACTGCTTACAAAACTTAAAAAAACCGAAAACGGCATTACAGTAAACGGCAAATTTGCAAGAGCAATCGACCTGATACACACCGATGATTTACTTACAATAAGAATAGAAAACAGCGGAAGTATGCCGACTGCAAATAAATGCGAAAACGTTGAAATAATGTATAACGACGAGGACATACTCGTCCTTGACAAACCGCCGATGATGCCTGTTCACGAAAGCAGAAATCACCGTGGAGACACTCTCGCAAACGCAGCCGCCTGTTATATGGAAAGCGACACAGCTTTTCGTGCGGTTTACAGACTTGACCGTGATACAAGCGGACTTGTGCTTATTGCAAAAAACGAGCTTGCAGCAAGTAAACTTGCCGGAAAAGTTAAAAAGGATTATTACGCAGTCTGCGACGGTGATTTAAGCGGTGAAGGCACTGTTGATTTACCTATTCGCCGTATTAGAGAAAGCATTATTGAACGTGGCGTTTTTGACGACGGTGAAAGAGCGATTACTCACTGGCAGACTGTAAAATCATACGGCAAGTATACTTTAATTAAGCTTCGGCTTGATACGGGCAGAACTCACCAAATACGTGTTCATATGTCGCATATTGGACATCCACTTTTGGGTGACACGCTCTACGGCAAGGCTTCCGATATGATTGCACGGCAGGCTCTTCACTGTAAAACGATTTATTTTACACATCCAGTCACAAATCAGCCGATAACGGTTGACTGCGATTTTCCGAATGATTTTAAAGGACTGATTTAATGCCGGCTTATTCTACCCATTATATTTTTGCAAAAGAAATGATGCCTTTCTTAAAAGAAATCAGCGATTCCAAAATAAATGAAGATGCTGTATATCTCGGCACACAGGGGCCGGACATTTTCTTTTTTCATCGAGTTATGCCGTGGATGATTGGCAAATCGCTGCGTAAAATCGGCTCGCTTTTGCATCGCTCAAAACCCGAAAAGCTATTTGAAGCTATGCGTGAATACTGTGCAAAATCCGAATATCCCGACATTGCAAAATCTTACGTATACGGCTTTATTCTGCACTATGCGCTTGATCGCCGCTGCCATCCTTACGTGTATTCGCTTCAAGATAAAATGGTGTCAAATTCGCACTTTTTAAATCCTCATACAGCGCACAATACTGTTGAATTTTCAATGGATTTATACTTGCTTAATAAACGGCTGAATATTGAAAATCCCGTATCGTTTGACACGAGCAAAACGCTCAGAGCAAGCGATGCCGTCAAAGCTGAAATCGGCAGACTGATGGCATACACAGTGCCTAAAACAATAAATAAAAATCCGTCGCAAAAGCAAATTGAAACCGCTCTTGACGACACTAAAAAGATACAAAAGCTTACACTTGACCCAATCGGAATAAAAAGGCTTATCATAACGCCGATTGAAACTATAATCGCACCATTTAGCAAAAATTTTAAATTTACGTCAATGATGCGCCCAAGGGACTTGGAAAAAGCTAAAAAGTATGGTAATATATCTAATGAAAATTGGAAATCCCCTTTCGATGATTCACTCCACAACGAAAGTTTTGAAGAGTTGTTTGACCTTGCAAAGAATGATGCTCAAAAAATGATTGATGCGTTTAAAGGCGGAGTATCGTGCGGGGATTTTACAAAAAATATATCATTTTTAACAGGAGTTGAAGTAACAGAATGAAAAAGATACCAAGCTTTCAAATCGACCACAATATTTTAAAAAAAGGAATTTATATCAGCCGAATAGACGACGATATAACAACTTATGATATTCGTATGCGTGAACCTAACAGAGAGCCTGTTATGACAAATGCTGCAATGCACACAATCGAGCATTTGTTTGCTACTTATGTACGCAATACCGAATTCGGCGATAATATTATATATTTCGGGCCTATGGGCTGCAGAACGGGATTTTATTTTCTCACACGCAGTCTCAGCGACAGCTACAGCATAAATCTTATTAAAGAGGCTTTTCAGTTCATTGCCGATTATTGGGGCGTTATTCCGGGCGCTTCACCGTCGGAATGCGGCAACTGCCTTGACCATAACCTTCCTCAGGCTAAGGAAGAATCAAAAGCTTTTCTTGAAATAATCAAGGACTGGACAAAGGACGACCTTAAATACCCTACAGCTGATGATGCAGAATAAAATCAGCTTACTGTTTACCGAGAACGTGACAAATATTTCTAATGTAAACAGATAGTGATTTTGGTGTATATAAAAATCAGACTACAGGTTTTTGCACGCTGTTTTCTACATTTTGATAAATATTTGATTTTATGTGTAATATTTACAGAATATTTTTTGTGAACATTGCACATATTTTTTTGCGATATTTCGTCTTTTTTAACAACTTTTATATTTTTGTTGACCTTGCTCTTTATAAAACTTATAATATTATTGTAATTATTTATAACATACTGTTTGCCTGTAGCGGTGTGTTTAATCAAGGACATAATCAATAACATATGTCTAAGTATTGGCATTTGATAAAGGCGACGCCATTATCAAATGTTTTATTACGTTAAAATTTAACAGGCAGAAAGGCAATTGAAAATGAAAAAAGACGGTTTAGGCGCCAAGGTCAAGGCGCTCGGCACCGACATAAAAACGCACTGGAACAAACCGGCACCCGGTAAATACGTTCCGTATCGTGAATATGTCGACATCGTATTTGGAGTAGGCAGTAACTATGCCGCTTCAAAAACACTGGAATATCTGACGTTTGCGGCAAGCTGTTACCTGCTAATGTATCACTATCGGCTTCCCTACATCACATTTTCGGTTATCACAATCATCAATATGCCGCTTAACTATATCTGGACTCTCATATCCTGGATAGTTAACGACAACCTCGGCTTTTTGCCGAAGAAAACGGAACGAAAGTTTAACTTGCTTTACTTCGTTTTGGTGGCGATAGGTCTATCAATGATTATAGGCGACTATTCGCAGTTATTTGACCAATCGGGTAAATTTGTTACATATCTTAACGGTCTCGAGGGAATAAGCGCCGCCTCGACGTTTAAAATCCTCGGCACACATATTCTGTGGAACGGCTGGTATGGTTTAAGAAATATTTTCTGGCGTAAAAAGCTTATACCGAAATTCGGCAGATATAAGTATTCGCTTTACTGCGATTTCATACCTAAGAACATAATGGTATTTCTTCTCGGCTGGCTTCCTTTCTATACAACGATTACAGACGTTACAACAAGAGTTTGGGTATGCAATCTTCTGTTTGCCTGCTATAATATGTTCGGCTTTGCAAACAACCTTGAAACCTGCACTCAAAACTGTAGTCCTAACGTTCGTGAAAGAATTTTTGTAAGGTCTTATCCGATTAAGATTTCGCATTTGGCGCAGTCAATTCTTGCGATTATTCTTCCTGTATTTATAGGAATGTGCGAAGATGAATGGGCAGATATTGCGGTATTTAAATACATTATTCCGTTTACGTTCCTTGCTTTCTCATCTCTTACGATGATACTTGCCGGCAGGATTAAAGAGAGAATACCTCAGCCGCCGCTTGAAAAGAAGGTTAAAATCAATTTCTGGGACGGAATGTTCGGTGTAATGCGAAACAAGTACAAGTGGATTCAAACAATCGTAGGTCTGCTTGATTCTCTCGGAAACGGTATGCTTGCGTTTACCACTGTTCTTTACCTTTACACGTTCAGGTTAAGCGGTCTTGCGTACAGTCTTATTGTTGCGCTCGTTTCGTTTGCCGGTACGCCGCCCGATTTGTTTACGCCGTATTTCATAAAGAGGTTCTCGTATAAACAGGTAATGATATTCTATCAGCTCTCACGAGCCGCCTGCTATACTGTTATAGTTTGCTGCTATCTGTTCTTGGGCGACCATTTAATGCTATGCGGTACACTTTCCGTTATTATGCTGTTTATTTCGGAAATGTTCCAAACAGTACCAAAGGCTATAAGCCACGATATGGACGTTCGTGTCAACGACTATCAGATGTACCTTTCAGGCGAAAGACTTGAAAACTTCTCAGGTGTTTTCGGCTGGTTTACAGGCCCTATCACTTCATTCGTAGGTCTTATTATCCCGATACTTTTGCTTAAATACGGCTTTAACAGTAACTGGGACGTACTGTTTATTGACAGTTCAAGAATAAAAATTATAGTTATCCCCATTATATTTGATATTGCCGGTTATCTTCTTATGACTATTCCGTACATATTCTGGGATTATAACGACGACAAGCAAAACAAGGTTATGGAAGTTTTGCGGCGTCGTGAGGAGGTAACACGAAAGCAATATAATGAGGAACATAACATCCACAGTGACGAAAACGAAAATGTTACAGTCGCTGAAAATGAAGAAGCTCAAGCGGAGGTGACGTCGTGAATAATAAAAAGAAAAAGGAGAAATCTAAAAAGGATGACGACTTTCTTGCTCAGGAAGCTGCTGAAGAGCAGGAAACCGCCACTGAATATACGCTTGATATTCCTGAGGATGAAATATGGACATATCAGATTGAGGGCTTGCAGAAGCCACATATCGGAAAACCGTTTGAAAATGCAAAGGGCAAAAAGGCAATATTCATAATCGTTCTTGTTGTTGCTATTTGCTGTTCAATGTTCTTTTCAGTATACGCTGTTCATAATGACGAATACGAATATAAAGAGCTTGATGACGGAACATATGAGCTTGTTAAATTTTCAAACAGTAACAATATAGTTGATATTACAATCGACTACGTTGTTGACCTTGACACAGGAGAAAAGGATTACACAAAGCCTATTTCCGTTATTGACGAATACGCCTTTAACTGTGATGAAACACTTAACTCTATTACATTCGGCAAAGACGTAAGGTCTATTGACGGCAAATCAATTTACAGCTGCTGGTACGTTCAAAATGTATGGATTGACGATGAAAATCCGTATTACTGCGACATTGACGGCGTTGTATATACTGCCGATTTAACCGAAATAGTCCACTATCCTAACGACCACGATAAGTATCTGAGGGCTCAAAACGGCTATGACAATCTCCTTGATGATGACGGAGAAGAAATGGAAGAGCTTTGGGGTACAACAAATCGTTATGATGAAAAATTTTATCAGCAATATAACAGAGACACAAGAACGTATGTTTTGCCGTCAACAGTAACGACTATCGGCGAGCTTGCGTTTGCATACTCTAATATTGTTGATTTATACATTCCTAACAGTGTTACAAAAATGGATAATATGGCTATTTTCAAAAACACTGTACTGACCAATATTTTCAGTTACGATACCGATACGGTTATAAGCGATACAACTTATAAGGCAATCGACTCTATGACGTCGATTCAGGCATCACTGCCCGACAGTCTGGAATATATCGGTTCAGACTGTATGTACTACACGAGAGCGCTTTCGTATATGTATATTCCGGAGTCGGTTACATATATAGGTCACCACGCTTTTTGGGACGCTGTTTACGAAGATGACAACGATGAACTTGCCGGCATTACAGCCATTAACACTCCTTTAAGCGAAGATGAATGGGACGAAAAGGTTGAAACCGGCGACCAGTGGAGAGCGCAGTACGACTATATGCTTTTCAAAAAGTCGATTGACGTCAACTATTCGGTTGAGCGTGAGGACTGGGAAACAACACTGAAAAGTAATATAAACCGTGAATATTACTGGGCGGTTCAATGGGTAATTAACAACAAGTCCGACGAAGTAAAAGCAGCATCGTCTTACCTTGTTAAAGACCTTAACGACGACGGTATACCCGAGCTTGTTTTGAGAGTACTCGATGAGGATACAAACGAGACTGTTGACACCGTAATAACATTTGAATATAACTATCTTCAGGATTATGACGGTGAGGCTGTATATAGTGACAGTGAATTCAGCGCTCTTGAGGATCAGGCTCAGATTGAAGCGATTTTAAACTAATCAGACTGATAAACCTTTAAACATAAAAGGACTGTGAAATAAACATCACAGTCCTTTAGTTATATATTATATTAAAAATAAAAATAGATTTATTTTAGTTTTCTTTCTCTTCCTCGTCAACAAATTTGCCTTTGAAGTCAGGTTCGACAATCGGTAATCCGAGAACTTTTACAGCCTCTTTTATAACGTCTTCAGTAATTTCTCCACGAATCGGGTGACCCGTAAACGTCATATAATATACAACCAAATCCTCAAGACGAGGTGTCATTTCATTGATGATTTTGACTTTGTTTTCATCGTAAAAGACGAAAGTAAATTTACGAACGTGAGCAGTTTCAATAGGACGAATCCACAGTTTAAGGCTGCCGTCCTCCTGCCATGAGGCTTTGGAATATGTATGATAATGAAGATCACCGAGCGTAATTTCAGAAACTCTGTACTCGCCGTCCATTCCGGCATAAAGAGTATTCTCATAATCCTTTTCACGCCAGTAGAATTCAAGCGCATCATCGTGAAAATTAAAGCGTATACTGTTAATTTCACCCGGCTTATTATAAAGCATTTGAGTTATTGTAATCGTGATTACTGAAACAAATTCGGAGCTTTTGCATTTAATAAGTCTGCCCGAAATCTGTTCCTCAAGCTCCTTATTTCTCGGTGTAGGCTCAAGTTCCTCTACAGCACAAGACGAAATCGTGTCAAGCATCTGGCTGTAAGCCTCTTTATTTTCAGGCAAAGGCTCATACTTAAAGCACTCGGGAAAATATTTCCAAAACACTTTCATAACCTTATAATCCTCTGCCTCACCGCAGTTAAGCACAACAAGCGCATCATACTCGGGAAACATAAAGCAGCGTTGACCAAACAAGCCGTCGGCACGATAGCTGTTGGCAATAGGATTGCGCCAAAACTGATAGCCGTAACCGACCATATTGTCAATATATCCGTCACGTACGGAATTTACCTGCTTTCTTGTAGCCTCTTTGACCCAAATTTCAGGAATAAGCTGTGTTCCGTCAATCCACTTGCCGTTATGAATATACGGCAGGAAAAACTTTGCAACATCCTCGCTTTTCATATAAAGTCCCCAGCCGCCTGCATTGTTCCCTGCGCCGTCACTTTCCCAAAACGGTTTTTCTATTCCGAGAGGCTCGAACATTCTCGGATAAAGATAATCAATAACGCTCATTCCCGTTACCTTTGTCACAATAGCGGAAAGCATAAACGAATTTTCGGAAATATAATTGAACTTTGTATTCGGAGGCAGAAGAAATGTCGCATTCATAAAGTTGGAAATCCAGTCGGCATTTCCCTTTTCTTCAAGAACTGTAATAAGCTTGTCGGAGTGCATTGTAAGGAGCATCCTCACAGTAACCATTCTGTTAAAAGGACGCTTGCTCATAACATAATCGGGGAAAAACGACGCTACCCTATCGTCAAGACTTATCAATCCCTCGCTTATTGCAAAGCCTACGGCGGTTGAAACTACAGACTTGCTCATTGAATAAAGCACATGAGGCGACTGCGCATTGTACGGAGCATAAAAGCCTTGAGCGCACACCTTGTCGTGACGAACAACAGTAAAACTTTGCAGTCCCAATTTTTTCTCGTTTATCTCGTTTAAAAAAGCGGTTACGGCACTGCTGTCAAGACCGACCTCTTCGGGAGTAACGTGTTCAAGCTCACAGTTTTTCAACCTATCCATATGACATAATCTCCTTTTATCACTTTAATTCAATATTACATCACAATTCTAATACAATATTACATCACATTTGGTTTTATTTCAACAGTAAAACAAAATAAAATTTGACTTTTTGGCGTTATTGTATATAATTAAATTAGTATATTATATTTATTTGGAATAGTATAATATCCGCAATTCGTGATACCGGAGAATATTGCAATGAAGAACATTGTTAAAAAAGCAATATCTGTAATTATGTGCGCAGTTATATTAACGGTTTTCTGTCAGCCGTTTTGTGCAAATGCGGCTACTGAAAGTCAGCTCAGAAGCAAGGTTGTTTCAATAGCGAGCAATGAGGTTGGATATACAGGCACTTCTACATACTGCAAATACGGTGAATGGTACGGCTATCAGGGCGGATGGTGTACAACATTTGTGCTTTGGTGCTTTTATCAGGCGGGCGAAAGCTATGATGTTGATTTGTACGGAAAAATCGTACCGAGCGGCGGCAACTGCAACAGTATGCTCAGCTGGTTTGAAAACAAAGGTCGTTATCACAAATACGGCAGCGACTACACTCCCAAGAAAGGCGACATCGTATTTTTTGACTGGAGCGGTAACGGTTCTTCACAGCACGTAGGAATCGTAACGTCTGTATCGGGCAGTACGGTTTATACTATCGAGGGTAACTGCTCGGGAAAGGTTAAGTCAAGAGAATATACAAAAAGCGGTTCCAAACCTTACAATAACGTCAGCTCCATAATGGGTTACGGCTCACCGAACTATTCTTCCGTCAGCAGCGGTAAATCAAAAACCACTACAAAAAAGACTACAACCACCAAAAAGAGTACGACAACCAAAAAAAGCACCACTACAAAAAAGAATACTACTAAGAAATCAACTACTTCAAAAACAACTCAATCATCTTCAAGCACGACAAAATCATCTCAAAGCACTACTAAAGACGATACAACAGCTACAACCGAAACGACAACCGAAGCTGCTACCGAGGCGGCGGAGCTTACCGAACTTTCTATTTACGCAGCCACATATGATTTACAAATCGGCGACAGCGTTACGCTCGAATACAGTGTAGAGCCAAGCGATGCGCAGGCTGTTGTCGGATATTTTTGCGACGATGAGGGAATTATTGAAATCGGCTCTCAGGGAAATATCACGGCTATCGGCGAGGGCACAGCTACAGTAGTCGTCTGTGCTAACGATGATTTGTACAAGCAATGCGACTTTGTCGTTACGGAAGCTAAAGCCGAGGTCAGCACGGTAGACGATACCACAGCTACAAGAAAGGTAGTCGGAACAACCGAGCAGGAGGTTGCTACAACCGAAAGAAATGTTCAAAGCGTGCTTACACGAATGGGAATCAATGTAACACAGCTGAGTCAATACAAACAGTTTTATGCAATACCTATTGCCATTGTAGGAACTACGGCAATAATTTCACTTTTTGTATTTACTGTAAGAAAAATCAAAAACAGAAAACGTAATAAATAATAAAAAGATAAATAAAAACTCAACTTAAAAAAGGATAAAGGAGAAATATAAATGGCGATAGATTCACAAAAATACAACGGACTGTTTCGTAAAATCATTATGATGCTCATTGACATAGCACTGTTCTTTTTTATGGACGTTATGGTTTGTTTCTTTGTATACGGCGAATCTGTTTTGGAATCCGCATATTCTCCGATTTTATTTAATTATGTTCATCTCATAGTCACAAGCGTACTGATTGTTCTTATAAACTATTTATTCAGACTTTATAAAAGCGTATGGACTTTTGCCGGAACCGAAGAAATTGTTTCATGCTTTCTTGCCGGAATAGTTGATACGGCTGTACTTTTTGCGGTAGACCGTATACTGTTTAAGTACGTTTTAAAACAATCCGGCGGTATTCCCTTTTACGGATACATACTTGCGGCGTTTTTGACTGTAGTATTTTTGTGCGTTCCACGTACAGGTTACAGAGTCTTAAGACGAGAATTTCACAAAGGAACAAGGTCAATAAAGCTTCACAAAAACAGCCGTGGCGTAAAACGAGTTATGATTATAGGCGCAGGCTATATGGGAAATACTATTATTGATGATATTATCAATAATCAGGAAAGTAAGCGTATACCTGTCGTTGCTGTCGATGATAATCCTGCAAAGCGTGGAAAAAGAATTAACAGCGTTAAAATTGCGGGTAATTGTACAGAAATACCTGAACTTGTTGATAAATATGATGTTGACGAGATAATTTTATGCCTGCCGTCCGCTTCTGTGGCAAGGCAGAATGAAATTATGCAGATTGCGCTTTCAACGGGCAGAACCGTTAAAAAATCGCCGTCTATAGCTGATTTTCTTGAAGACGGAAATGCGTCGGTAAAGCATATAAGAAATGTTGATATTACAGACCTTTTGGCAAGAGATGAGGTTACGCTTGACATTCAGGTTTGCCGTTACCTTATCGGTCAGACGATTCTCGTAACGGGCGGTGGCGCTTCAATAGGTTCGGAAATCTGTATGCAGTGCGCAAGATATAAGCCAAAGACTATTGTTATTTTTGATATTTATGAAAACTGTGCTTTTGAGCTTCAAAACGAACTTTTACAAAAATACGGCGATAAAATAAATATTTACGTTCGTATAGGCTCGGTGCGTGATACCGAAAGACTAAACGAGGTTTTTGAGGAATTTCATCCCGACGTTGTGTTCCACGCAGCGGCGCATAAACACGTTCCGCTTATGGAGGATTCTCCGTGCGAAGCTGTTAAAAACAATATTTTCGGTACATACAATGTTGCGATAACCGCTGATAAATTCAATGTTCCCAAAATGGTTATTCTTTCAACCGACAAAGCTGTTAGCCCTACTAATGTTATGGGCGCTACAAAGCGTGTAACGGAAATTATTGTTCAGTATATGAACGAAGTAAGTAAAAATACGAAGTATGCAGCCGTTCGTTTCGGCAACGTACTCGGCTCACACGGCTCTGTTATACCGATATTTAAAAAGCAGATTGAACAGGGCGGCCCGGTATGCGTAACTCACCCCGATATAACTCGCTACTTTATGACTATACCCGAGGCGGCGCAGCTTGTATGCCAGGCAGGCGGTCTTGCAAACGGCGGTGAAATATTCGTTCTTGATATGGGTGAGCCTGTTAAAATTATGGATTTGGCTGAAAATCTTATAAAGCTTTCCGGATTTACGGTTGAAGAAATAGGAATTAAAATCACAGGACTCAGACCCGGCGAAAAGCTCTACGAGGAGCTTGCTCTTGAAAGTGAAATGGAAACAAGAAGCAAAACCGCTAATGAAAAAATTTATGTTAATCAGCCTGCAAAAATCGACCCTGTGAAATTTGAAAAATCACTTACAATGCTTAAAAACATTAACAATGATAACGTAAGAGAAGTATTGCAGGAAATCGTGCCGAATTATCACCCGTCGGAGAATTAAGTGTTTTGGAGTTTTCGTATTGAAAAGCAATAAAGATAAACTAAAACAAAAAAACAAAAATTATTATTTGTTTTATCCTAAATTAGCGGCACTGAGCTTTTTCGTTTTAATACTTATCGGAACTGTACTGCTTATGCTTCCGATTTCCGTAAAAGACGGAAAGGTTGGATTCATCGACGCTCTTCTCACGGCAACATCAGCGTCCTGCGTTACAGGTCTTGTTGCGTTTGATACGTTCACTAAATGGACATTGTTCGGTCAGATTGTGATACTTTGCTTAATTCAAATAGGCGGTTTGGGCTTTATTACAATAATAACAATACTGACTCGTTTTTTAAAAACGCATCTCAGCTTAAAAGAAAAAATATTATTTAAAGAAAGCGTCGGCTCGATTTTTACAGGCGACTTAAAATCGCTTGGAAGAACTGTTTTATTGGGCACAATGATTTTTGAAATAGCAGGCACTTTACTTCTTTCGACTCAGTTCATTCCCTCAATGGGTTTAAAAAACGGAATTTACACGTCGGTTTTTCTTTCGGTATCGGCTTTTTGCAACGCAGGCTTTGACGTAATGGGCAGAATTCAGGAAAGCTCTTCTCTCGTCACCGTAAACGATAATCCGGTTATACTTATCACAATCGCTCTTCTCATTATTATAGGCGGAATAGGCTTTATTGTATGGGACGACATTCGTTACAATAAATTTAACTTTAAGCGTTACGGTTTGCACACCAAAATCACGCTTACAACTACCGCAGTTTTGCTCGTTTTAAGTACAATATTGTACCTCGTTTTTGAATGGAGCAACACACTCGGCGATATGAATCTCGGCGAAAAAATACTAAATGCGTTTTTTACGGCGACTACAACGAGAACAGCGGGATTCAACAGCGTTCCTGTCGGAGATATGAGCGACGCATCAAAATTTACAACGTACTTTCTTATGTTTATCGGCGGTTCATCGGGCTCAACGGCGGGCGGAATTAAAACATCAACGCTTGCAGTTCTCTTTTTAAGCACTGTTTCAACGCTTAAAAACACTAAAGATGTTTCGGTTTTCGGCAAGAGAATTAAAGATGAACTTGTAAGAAAAGCGACCGCTATAATGTTTATCAACATTTCAATAATTACAGTATCATCGCTGATTTTATCGCTTCTTGAGCCTGAACTTAACTATTTTGACATTTTATTTGAATGTTTTTCCGCTATGGGAACAGTGGGAATGACGGTAGGCATAACTCCCCTTTTGGGCAACGCTTCACGAATTATTATAACTCTTCTGATGTTTGTCGGCAGAGTTTCGTCGCTCACATTTGCATTAAGCTTTAGATTTGAAAGCAAGACAACAAGCACACAAAAGCCTCTCGGCAATATGCTTGTAGGTTAATTTGACTCACACTGTTTCAAATTATACTTTATATCCAATCACCCCTAAGAAAGAGGAATTTTATGAAATCTGTTCTTGTTATCGGCGCAGGTAAATTCGGTCATCACCTTGCCGAATATCTTTGCGAAATGGACAATGATGTTATGCTTGCCGACAAAAAAGAAAGCATAATCAATGAATATTCTGACAATGTCACGACTGCCGAAATAGGCGATTTTACCGTAAAAAGCAATCTTGAGGCGCTCGGCGTCAGTGATTACGACTACGTTTTCGTCTGCGTCGGCGATTTTCAGGACAGCCTTGTAATTACCGACTATCTAAAAGAACTTGGGGCAGGATTTGTAATTGCCAAGGCAACCTCCCCTATTCACGAAAAATTTTTACTTAAAAACGGCGCCGACAGAGTTGTTTATCCCGAAAGAGATTACGCTTATCGTATGGCTGTTGAATACAATAATTCGTCTATATTTGACTTTTTCCAGTTAAATGATGAAACCGGTATTTTTGAAATATCGCCGCCGAGAAGCTGGGCTGGCAAAACGCTTGCTAAAATAAATGTAAGAAAAATTCACGGCATATCAGTTATAGCCTATAGAGCCGGCGACAAAATTATTCCTATCAATTCACCCGACTATGTTTTTTCCGAAAGGGAACATATCATAGTTATGGGAAATAAAAATGATATAAATAAAATTGCAAGATGAGAGGTAAACAAAATGCTATTTAAACCAAATTATGATGAAAACGGAAAGAAAGTGCTTTGCGAAATGAACGGCGTAAATTCCGAAATGATGATGGATATTTACGTTAAAAAACTCAAAAAGGGCGAAGTGCTTGAAATTTTCGAGGAGAAAAACGAATGTGCCGTTCTTTTGCTTTCGGGCAAAATCAATTTTACCGTAGGAGAAGCAATCAACGAAAACTGCGAGAGAGAAAATCCTTTTCAAAAAACGCCTTATGCCGTTCATTTTCCTAAATGCACCAAAGCTTCTGTAACAGCGATTGATGACAGCGAGGTGCTTGTTCAAATGACTGATAACGACAAAACATGGGAGCCTGTATTTTATAATCCCGACAACTGCCTTTATCAGGAATTCGGCAAAGGTCAATGGAACGGAACAGGTCACAGAATCGTATCTACAATGTTTGACCTTGACAATGCGCCGTATTCAAATATGGTTATGGGCGAGGTATTTAATCAGCCGGGCAGATGGTCGAGCTATCCGCCTCATCATCATCCGCAGCCTGAACTTTATTATTATCAGTTTGACCATCCCGAAGGATTCGGTGCGGGATTTGAGGGAGACACGCCGTACAAGACAGAAAACGGCACCTGCCTTTGCATAAGAGGCGGTAATGCTCACCAGCAGGTTACAGCACCCGGATATGAGATGTACTATGTATGGCTTATTCGTCACATTGACGGCGACCCATGGGATAAAACAAGAATATATATTCCCGAATACGAATGGCTTGCAAACGCAGACTGATTAAATCATATATGAATTTTATGCATAATTATACATAAAATCATTCGTTTTTTATTGACAATATTTTATTATTATGCTAAATTACACATAAGGGCAAGGAAGTCCAAATCCTTGCCCTATGATTTTACATACGGAGGAATAAAGATGAAAACAATTAAAAAAACTTTGGCAGTAGTTCTCTGCGCTCTTATGGTGGTAACATGCTTTGCAGGCTGTTCAAGTTCAGAGGGTACAGACACCGAAACAGCAAAAGTTAAGGTAATTGACGTTGAACTTACAAGCGAGGAATACGCTTTCGGCGTTGACAAGGATCAGGCAGATCTTCTTGAAAGCGTAAACGAATTTATTGCTGAAATTCAGTCAAACGGCAAATTTGATGAAATCTGTAACAACTACTTCGGCGACGGCACTCCTGTTGCTGTAACATCCGCTGAAGAAGACAGTTCAAAGGATCAGCTTCTTGTTGCTACAAACGCAGCGTTTGAGCCATTTGAGTACACACAGGGCGACAGCTACTACGGCATTGATATGGAAATTGCATCACTTCTTGCCGAAAGTCTCGGTAAAGAGCTTGTAATTAAAAATATGGATTTTGATTCAGTTTGTCTTTCTGTAGGTCAGCACAAGGCTGATATTGCTATGGCAGGTCTTACTGTTAAGGCTGAAAGAGAAGAATATGTAACATTCTCAACATCATACTATTCAGCATCTCAAAAACTTATTGTTCCCGCTGACAATACCGAGTTTGACGATTGCCAGACTGCCGACGACGTAGTTGCAATTCTTAATACAAAGACATCCGATGACAAAATCGGAGTACAAAACGGCACAACAGGTCAGTTTTACGTAGAGGGTGACGCTGATTGGGAGTTTGACGGTCTTCCGGCAACGTGTGTCGGCTACAAAAACGGTTCTCTTGCGGTTCAGGATCTTGTTAACGGTAATCTTACTTACGTTATCATTGACTCGGCTCCGGCAGACTGCATTACGGAAGCAATTAACGCAGTAGCATAAATTTCAGTTTATCACACTATAGCCTCATCCTGCTAAGCTGATGAGGCTATTTTTGACACGAGGAGACTTAATGGGTAATTTAGAGAGAAAGATTGAAACCTTTATTCAGGTTTTTGTAAATCAGGGCGGATACAGAAATGTACTGACAGGATTAAAAAACACACTGATTATTGCTGTTTCCGGTTTGATTATAGGAATTTTGATAGGCACATTGATTGCGACAGTCAGAGTAATACCCAAAAAAGGCGGAATAATGGGATTTTTAAATTGGCTTTGCAGTGTTTACGTAGGCTTTTTCAGAGGTACTCCCGTAGTAGTTCAGCTGCTTTTGTTTTACTATGTAATGCTTCCGATAATCGGTGTAAAAATGAGCAGTGTTTCCGTGGCTGTATGCGTATTCGGTCTTAATTCCGGCGCATATATATCGGAAATAATGCGTGGTGGCATACTGTCCATTGACCCCGGTCAAATGGAAGGCGGACGTGCTGTCGGTCTGAGTTACGGCACAACGATGATGAAAATAATTATTCCGCAGGCGGTTAAAAACATTTTGCCCACTTTGGGAAATGAATTTATCGCACTTATTAAAGAAACGTCGGTTGTCAGCTTCGTAGGCGCAACTGATTTGTACGTTGCTTTTAACTATATCGGTTCAAACAGCTATGAATTTATGGTACCGTATATTGTAATGGCGCTGATTTATATTGTGATGGTAGTTATTATTACTCTGCTGATTAAAGTAATGGAAAGGAGTCTGAGAAAAAGTGATAAAAGTTTGTAATTTACAAAAAAGCTTCGGCGACAATCATGTTCTGAAAGGCGTCAATTACGAAATCAAACATGGTGAAAAGATAGTTATTATCGGCCCGTCAGGCTCCGGAAAATCAACATTTTTACGCTGCTTAAATCTTTTGGAAGAGCCTACAAGCGGTGAAATTTATTTTGACGGTCAACTGATTACCGACAAAAAATGCGATGTCAATAAAGTAAGACAGCATATGGGAATGGTATTTCAGCACTTCAATCTTTTTAATAATCTAACGATAATGAATAATATCACTCTTGCCCCAACCAAGCTTAAGCTCAAAACAAAGGAAGAGGCAAACGAGGATGCTCTTCGTCTTTTAAAAATCGTAGGACTTGAGGACAAGGCTGACGCTTTTCCATCGCAGCTTTCAGGTGGTCAGAAACAGCGAGCGGCTATTGTACGCTCTCTTGCTATGAATCCTAAGGTTATGCTTTTTGACGAGCCTACGTCCGCTCTTGACCCTGAAATGGTCGGTGAGGTTTTGCAGGTTATGAAAAATCTTGCAGACGACGGAATGACAATGGTTGTGGTTACTCACGAAATGGGATTTGCCCGTGAAGTTGCGTCAAAGGTTTTGTTCTTTGACGAGGGCGTTATTAAGGAAGAAAATACACCGAAGGAATTTTTTGAAAATCCTCAAAATCCACGCCTTGTTGATTTTCTTTCAAAGGTTCTTTAAATAAATATTTGAATAACAAAATCCTCCTATTGCAAAATTGCTTTAGGAGGATTTTTACGTTTACTGATGTGAATAGCGGTAATCAGCGTTATCTAATTTGTATCATTGTTTATCGTTTCATAATCGACATACTGCTCGCCGGCTTTCGGCTCTTCACCCGTTTTAGCCTTTATAAGTTCGCTTACAGTCACAATCTGATAACCCTCTTCAATAAGAGCGGGAACGATTTTTTCAACAGCCTCTGCGGTAGAATCATAAATATCGTGCATAAGAATAATACAGCCGTCATATACGTTGTTCATTACTTTTTTGTATATTTTATCGGCGTCACGAGATTTCCAGTCTTCCGTATCAACAGACCAGTATGCTATCGGCATACCCTCTTTTACACATTCCTTTCGGGTTTTGCTCGTAATTATTCCGCCGGGGCATCTGAATATAGTCGGCGCCTGACCGCAAGCCTTTTCGATTGCATCACTGCTCTTTTTTATATCTTCCGCCGTAACCTTATCACCATAATGTGTATGGTCGTATGTGTGATTTCCGAGTTCGCAGCCAATCTCAATTTCCTTTTCCAAAAGATAAGAGTTATATTCATTGACTCTTGAGCCGCACATAAAGAATGTTGCCCTTGCGCCGTACTCTTCCAAAACGTCTAAAATCTTTTCCGTTGAATTTTTACCGTCGTCCTGAGCATAACTCGGGCCGTCATCAAACGTCAGTGCTACCATAGGCTTATCTGTATCAAGGTCTTCGGACATAACAACCTTTTGCTTGATTTTTACATTGACAGTGTCGCTCCACTCGCCGTAAATATTGTCGCCGTCAATAATAAGAAAAGTCCTCGCCCTTGCATAATACGTATCGTTAGGCGTTAAGTCCTCTACATTTAACTCAACATCCTCAGGATTATCTTTATTTTCGGTGTTTGTTTCATCAAACGTTTCATCAAGAGAATACTGAATCTCATAACCGTCGGCTGTTTTTGCCTCATTCCATTTAAGAGAAAGAACTCCGACCTTGTCAGATGTTGCCGTTATTTTTTGCTTTGACGGCAATGTATAAACATCCAGCGACTGAGCATCCTCGCTTTCATATTCGACATTGTTAAAATGCTTAAATGCTTTCACTTGGAGTTTATATTTTCTTGCACTGTCAAGCTCTTTAAGTTCACAGTTATTTGTTTTTCCGCCGTCAATGTTTGTAAAATTTTCGTACGTTTCGCTCTCGTCGTTATAAAGATAAATATGATACCCTTCGGCTTTATTAACTTTTTTCCATTCTATAGAAACAGAATCGCTTGTATTCGACTGCATTTGTACCTTTTCAACATCGTCAATAGACTTTCCCTCTACCACAACAATGGCGGAAGCGGCACCTATTGCAATAATAATTAAACAGGAGAATAAGCGTATCTTCCTTGACATTCTATGTATCCTTTCATAACCTTTATAATACTACTATAATCCGCTGTCGGTTAAAAATCAATAACAAATATTAAAAAAATGTAACATTTATTGAAAAAATTTTTTATACCAAAATTTGTTCAATTTTTTCTTAAAATCATTGCATAAAAAATATTGACCTTGAACAAAGTTAGTGTTATTATAGGTTGAATTTTAAAACACATATATAAATA
>JAJBVC010000054.1 GCA_020860025.1 Clostridiales bacterium
TTTGCCCGAACATCAACATTTGTCAAGGGCGAAGCCCGCTTAGGTGGGAGATTATAACTCCCGCCTAAGAAAAAAGATGAAACCCGCCACTTATAGAGGCGGGGAACATCTTTTCAAATGTTATAGTTTTGCAATTTTGCTTAACCAAATCGCTAATAACTGAAAGGGGTAAATAAATGAAAGAATATTTACAAAGCGTTTCTGATGTTATGAATCAAGTGAACTCGAGTGAATCGGGTTTAAGCCAAAGCGAAGCGGCGGCACGCCTTGAAAAAAACGGTAAGAATAAACTTGCCGAGGCTAAAAAAGAATCGTTGATTCACCGCTTTTTAAAACAGCTTGCCGACCCGATGATTATCATTTTGATTGTGGCGGCGGTAATTTCCGCAATAACTGCCGCAGTCGGCGGTGAAGGCGAAGGCTACGCCGATGTAGTTATCATTATGATAGTAGTTATCATCAACGCAGTTCTCGGTGTTTATCAGGAAAGCAAAGCGGAAAAGGCTATCGAGGCTTTGCAGGAAATTGCGGCGGCAACGTCAAAGGTTGTTCGTGACGGAAGTATTGCCGATATAAGATCGGAAGATTTGGTTATTGGTGATGTAATAGTCCTTGAAGCGGGCGACAGCGTACCTGCCGACTGCAGAATAATTTCAAGTGCGTCAATGAAAATTGAGGAAGCCGCACTAACGGGTGAATCCGTTCCTGTCAGCAAGCAGGTTGACGAAATAGACCCGCTCGGCAGCGATGATGTTCCGCTCGGCGACCGCAAAAATATGTGCTATATGGGCTCCAATGTTGTTTACGGTCACGGCAAAGCGGTCGTTGTTGCAACAGGTATGGACACTGAAATGGGCAAAATTGCCGACGCTCTTGAAAATGCTGAGGAAGGTCAAACTCCTCTTCAAATCAAGCTCTCACAGCTTTCAAAGATTTTATCCGTCCTTGTTATAGGAATATGCGTATTTATATTTGCTTTTGATATTATTCGTGCGCTTATTACGGGAACTCCTATTTCATTTACTGCCGAGGGAGCGTTAAATCCGCTCGACACGTTTATGGTTGCCGTTTCACTTGCTGTTGCTGCAATTCCTGAAGGATTGGCGGCTGTAGTTACTATAGTTCTTTCAATAGGCGTAACAAAAATGAGCAAGCGAAATGCTGTTATCAGACAGCTTACCGCTGTTGAAACGCTCGGCTGTACACAAATAATTTGTTCTGATAAAACAGGTACTCTTACTCAAAACAAGATGACCGTTGTTGAACACAGAGGTACCGACGAAAGGCTCCTTGCGTCGGCAATGGCACTTTGCTGTGACGCAGAACTTCAAAAAGACGGTTCCATAAAAGGCGAACCGACAGAAGCGGCACTTGTTGCTTTTGCTCAAAAGCTTGAAATGCCAAAATATGAACTTGAGGAAAGTTTCCCGAGAGTTATGGAGGCTCCTTTTGATTCATCAAGAAAAATGATGAGTACCGTTCACAGCTCGGCACATGGCTTTGTTCAGTATACAAAGGGTGCACCTGACGTAGTAATTGCACGCTGTACCTCTTATCTTGAGGATGGCAAGCAAATACCTATGACAGATGAAAAGCGTAATGCAATTCTTGCCGAAAACAAGGAAATGGCGGACAAGGCTCTTCGTGTTCTTTGCTGTGCAATGCGTATTTATAAAGAAAAACCTGAATCTGAAGAGGCTCAAGCACTTGAAAAAGAGCTTTGTTACATTGGTCTTACAGGTATGATTGACCCTGTACGTCCGGAAGTAATTGACGCAATCAAAGAATGTCGTGACGCAGGCATCAGACCTATTATGATTACCGGCGACCACAAGGATACGGCTGTTGCGATTGCCAAGGATTTAGGCATAATTGAAGATGAAAGCGCTGCCATTACAGGCGCAGAGCTTGATAAAATTAGTGATGAAGACCTTATGACCGAGATTGAAAAATACTCTGTTTACGCACGTGTTCAGCCTGAACATAAGGTTCGTATAGTTAAAACGTGGAAAGCGAAAGGCAAAATCACGGCAATGACAGGCGACGGCGTAAATGACGCTCCTTCAATCAAAAACGCAGACATCGGCGTTGGTATGGGTATTACAGGAACAGACGTTACTAAAAATGTTGCCGATATGGTTCTTGCCGACGATAACTTCGCAACAATCGTTTCAGCTGTTGAAGAAGGCAGAAGAATTTATGACAACATTCGTAATTCAATCCAGTTCCTACTGTCATCAAATCTGTCTGAAGTTATGTCAATCTTTATTGCAACACTGGTCGGATTTACACTGTTTGAACCTGTTCATCTTTTGTGGATTAACCTTATTACCGACTGTTTCCCCGCTCTTGCACTCGGAATGGAAAAGGGCGACCCGAATATTATGAAGCGTGACCCACGTAATTCAAAAGACGGAATTTTCGCAGGCGGTATGGGATTTGACGTTGTATATCAGGGTATTATGGTAACAGTCGTTACATTGCTTGCTTACTTCTTCGGTACAAACAAACTCGGAATTCAACTTGCTTTCGGCACTGCTGAAGAAATTGAACTTAACGGTATAACGATGGCATTTTTAACTCTTGCAATGGCTGAAATTTTCCACTCGTTTAATATGCGTTCACGCAGACAATCTATCGCAAAAATGGGTTCTGTCAACTGGTATCTTGTAGGCGCAATGGCGCTTAGCTTGTTCCTGTCAACTATCGTTATCTATGTACCGTTTCTTGCTGATGCTTTTGATTTTGCTCATATCAGTCTTACTGAATATGCGATTTCAATGGCGCTTGCAATATGTGTAATACCAATAGTTGAAATAGTTAAAGCCATCCAGCGTGGAATTAGTAAATAGGCTCCTATTACAGAACAAGGAGAAAAAAGCTCGCTTCCTTGCTCTGCGTATCGTTTCAAAGCAAGGAAGTTTGCAAACCTTGTAATTAAACACAATATCTTCCAAAGGAAAAACGCTTGTCTCAATTGATTTGACAAGCGTTTTTTGCAATATTAGAAAGTCATTAAAGACTAAGTGAATTTTTGTCTAACAAGAATTTTTCTATTCCTATATATAATACTCCGTTTTCATCATGCCAAGGTATAATATCATCCTTTACTACAACAATTTTTTTGAATGAATCGGAGATTATTGAATACGGTCTTATTTCTTGAAGCCTTTTATCTTCATCGGATACAGTCAGTGCAGATTGAATATAATATCTTTGGCTTGTATCATTCACTACAAAATCCACTTCTAAATTTGTCTTTTTGCTCTTTTTGTTACTATCTTTATAATTATATTCTACAACACCTATATCGACACTGTAGCCTCTGATTATGAGTTCGTTATATATAATATTCTCCATAATATGATTTTCTTCTGTTTGTCTAAAATTTAATCTCACATTACGAAGTCCGATATCGGTATAATAATACTTTTGCGGTGAGCCTATATACTTTCGTCCTTTTATATTATATCGTTGCGCTTTTTCAAGAACAAACGCCTCTATAAAACAGTCCAAATATTTTGATATAGAATCATCACTGATATTGATTTTTTCAACACTTTTAAAAGTATTGGCAATTTTGTGGGGATTAGTAAGCGAACCGACCGATGAAGAAATTACATTCAGCAAAGAATCAAGTACATCCTTATTAGAAATTCTGTGCCTTTCCAATATATCTCTCAAA
>JAJBVC010000109.1 GCA_020860025.1 Clostridiales bacterium
AATAAGCATTATCACACAGTCAAATTTTGTATTACTGACTGCGATACGCTATATTTCTTGATTAAAATCATTAAAATCAAAATCGTCAAGCTTAACGTATGCCGTCTCTTTTTTCTTAACATTAAGCATACTTTTATCTTTAAGTTCAACGGTTATTTCGCCGTTATTATAATCCGCCAAAATACCGCTGAAATCACGTGTGTTATCAATGGGACGTATCAGCCTGAGCATTATCGGAGAACCAATATATTTTTCAAAATGACTGTCTGTAATCAGTTCTCTTTCCACACCCGGAGAGCTAACCTCAAGCATATAACTTTGGCTTATCGGGTCAGCGTCGTCAAGCGGTTTTGTGATTGCGTGAGTAAAATCTACACAGTCATCAATTGAAACTCCGCCGTTTTTATCAATAAAAATTCTTAAATACCAGTCGGTGCCTTCCTTTACAAAGCGAATATCCCAAATATCAAGACCGAGTTCCTTTGCATAAGGCGTTATAATTTCACTTACACGTGACACAGTATTGCCTTTGTTCGCCAAAAAATACCTCCTAACAATAACAAGAGAGCGGGTCAAAGACCCACTCTCACATTGAGATTTATAACTTACTCAACTATAATAACATATAAAATTAAAAAGTCAAGAAAAAAATATAAATAATAATAAATTATATATAATATAACAAAATTACATTTGCAGCTAATCAAATCAGTCAACAGAACACTGATTTTCAAAGTCGGCAACAAGCGCATCCTGAATTGATTTTAGCATTTTTGGCGCTTTCCCTCCGACAGGCTTTCCGTCGATAGTTTTAGCGGGAACGCAAAACGAACCTGTAGAATGAACAATAATTTCATCCGCATTCATCATCTCATCAAGAGTAAAGGTGCGTTCGCTTACAGAATAGCCGAGTTTTTTTGCAAATTCAAGCAGGCGAAGTCTTGCCGTTCCGGGTAAAATTTTATCATCAAGCGGATGTGTTATTACACAGTTATCTTTAAAAACAGAAACATTTGAATGAGCGCACTCCGTAACGATATTTTCTCTGTGGAAAATCGCTTCCTTGCAGCCCGCTCTTTGAGCCGCAGTCGCCGCAAGACACGACGGAATAAGATTAAGCGTTTTTATGTTGCAATAAAGAAATCTTTTATCCTCGTACGTAATAACGTCAATCGGCTCGTACGTATCTTCTACGCTGCTCGGCGTAAGTGTTATCCAAAGATTGGCTTTAATATCCTGAGCGTAAACGTGTTCTCTCAATCCCGAACCACGTGTTACCTGCATATAAACAAACTGATCGCCGCTGTCAACCTTTAATACAAGCTCCTTTAACAGCTTTTCAAGCTCACTCGGCTCAATCGGCATATTTATATCCATCAGCTTTGCACTTCTGTAAAATCTGTCAATATGAGCCTTTAAATCAAATATTTTGTGATTATGCGAATATGTTGCGTCATAAATACCGTCGCCAAAATAGCACACTCTGTCAATCATAGGTATCTGCATTTTTTCTATCAAACCATATTTGCCGTTATAATAGCCTAAATTTTCCATAGTTTAAAGCTGCGCCTCCATAATAAAAACAGGCAACAGAAAAATGTTTGCTCCGTCGCCTGTTTATATTTTAATACAAATACTGATTAAAGTAAATATGAATTTTGTAAAAATACACGCTGTGTTTTTTATAAAATTACATTAAATCCACAATACTGTCGGAAAACTGAGTAGGATTCTCCAAATCAAGTCCGGCAATAAGTCTTGCCGATGAATAAAGAAGATTCGTATATTTTTTAAGCTGTTCATCATCTGCATTTTTCAGTTTTTCAACAATCGGATGCTCTGCGTTCACCTCAAGTACAAGTTGTGCCTTAACACCCTGATTTGCGCCGGGCATTGAATTTAAAACCTTTTCCATTTCAAGTGAAACATAGCCCTCTGCCGAAAGACATACGGGATGACTGCCGAGTTTATCGGAAAGCTTAACGGCTGTTACCTTGCCGTCAAGAGCATCTTTCATCTTGTCAAGCAAATCCTTGCTTGCTTCATTTTTCTTTTCTATTGCTTCCTTTTCAGCGTCGGTGCTTAAATCTAAATCATCCTTACAAATATTGGCAAAATGCTTGCCGTCATATTCCATAAGCATCTGAATGGCAAATTCATCAACCTCATCCGTAAAATAAAGCACCTCATAGCCCTTTGCACGTACAGCCTCCATTTGAGGTAAAAGCGAAATTTTCTCAGCGTTCTCACCGCAGGCATAATAAATAGTATCCTGCGAATCCGCCATTCTGCCGACATATTCCTTGAGCGTAGTAAGCTTATCGTCATTTGTTGACGGGAACATAATCAAGTCCTTGAGAGCGTCTTTTTCCATTCCGTAGTTTGCATATACGCCGTATTTAAGCTGAAGTCCAAATGTTTTAAAGAACTTTTCATACTTTTCACGGTCGTTTGTAAGCATCTTTTTAAGCTCGTTTTTAATCTTTTTATCAATAGCCTTTGCAATGATTTTAAGCTGGTGGTCGTGCTGGAGCATTTCACGACTGATATTAAGGCTCAAATCCGCACTGTCAACCAAACCCTTTACAAAGCTGAAATAGTCGGGAAGCAAATCTGCGCATTTATCCATAATCATTACGCCGTTTGAATAAAGCTGCAAGCCCTTTTCATACTCCTTTGAATAAAAGTCATAAGGCGGATTTTCGGGAATATAAAGAAGTGCGTCAAATGTAGCCTGTCCCTCTGTCTTAGTATGAATAACGTGCATAGGGTCGCTGTAATCCATAAATTTCTGCTTATAAAATTCATTATATTCTTCAGGCTTAATCTCGCCTTTTGACTTTCTCCAAAGCGGCACCATTGAGTTGAGAGTTTCCTCGGCGATTTCGGTAATATACTCGCCCTCTTTTTCCGGATCGGGTACCTGATGGCTCATTTCCATTGTGATAGGATAGCGGATATAATCGCTGTATTTTTTAACAAGCTCGTCTATAGTGTAATCCTCAAGGTACTGAGAATACTGCTCGTTTTCATCGTCCGGTTTAATATGAAGCGTGATAACAGTTCCCGCTTCATCCTTTTCACATTCTTCAATCGTGTAGCCGTCGGCGCCGTTTGACTGCCACTTGTTGGCAGTATCATCCCCATAAGCCTTTGACACAACCTCAACGCAGTCGGCAACCATAAATGAAGAATAAAATCCTACGCCGAACTGACCGATTACTGAAATATCATCGGCATTTTTATCGTCTGAATTTTCCTTTTTAAAGTTAAGCGAACCGCTTTTTGCAATAGTTCCGAGATTTTTTTCAAGTTCTTCGGCAGTCATACCGATACCGTTATCGGAAATAACAAGCGTTCTGTTCTCCTTGTCAATATCAATATGAATTTTAAAATCACTTCTGCTAAGCGAAACGCTGTCGTCTGTCAGGGATTTAAAATACAGCTTATCAAGTGCGTCACTGGCATTTGAAATAAGCTCCCTGAGGAAAATTTCTTTATGGGTATAGATTGAATTGATCATCATATCCAATAACTTTTTTGATTCAGCTTTGAATTGCTTTTTTCTCATTTCTATCACCTTTTAACATAATAATTAGCACTCTCTGCTCTCGAGTGCTAAATCTATTATATACCATTCCTTTTAATTGTCAAGTGTTGTTA
>JAJBVC010000076.1 GCA_020860025.1 Clostridiales bacterium
TGCCTTCATTTGAAAACAGGGTTTTTCTACAGACTGATCAATGACATATTGTTATTGTCATTTGCGTTTTTATATGAGTTTTTTATATAGCTTAAAGCATTGAGGCAAAGTCGCTCATTACCTCGGAAATCTTTATCTGCTGAGGGCAAACGGCTTCACAGCTTTTACAACCTATACAAGCACTCGGTTTTTTATCATCCGAATATGTAGATAAAAGCATAGGTGCAATAAATCCACCGTCCGTTGAACGGTGCTCGTTATAAAGAGAAATCAGACTTGGAATATCAAGACCCATCGGGCAATGCGTAGTACAATAACGGCAGGCTGTACAAGGCAAAGCAATGTTGCTAATCATACTGTCGGCAACGGCGAGAATCGCATCCATTTGAACACTGCTGAGAGGCTTTTCTTCATCAAACGTTGAGATATTTTGTTTAAGTTGTTCAAGATTTGACATACCCGAAAGCGTTACCGTTACCTCATCAATGCTCTGTAAAAATCTGAATGCCCACTGAACCGCACTTTCATTCGGTCGAAGTGATTTAAGCTTTTGAGCGTCTGTATCAGACAATGAAGCAAGTTTTCCTCCCCTTAACGGCTCCATAACCCAAACGGGAATATTCCATTCTTTGAGCAAATCGAGCTTATCTTTAGCATTTTGAAATTTATAATCAAGATAATTCAACTGAATTTGGCAAAATTCCATATCCTTGCCGTAAGCGTCAAGAAATCGTTTCATTATTTCGTAGCTTCCGTGAGCGGAAAAACCAAGATGCTTAATTCTGCCGTTATTTTTTTGCTTAATCAGATAATCGAAAATGCCATACTTTTCATCGAGATAGCAGTCAATATTCATTTCACACACATTATGGAACAAGTAAAAATCAAAATATTCTACCTGACATTTTTCAAGCTGTTTTTCAAATATTTCTTCTACCTTATCCATATTTGAAACATCATATCCGGGAAATTTACTTGCAAGATAAAAGCTGTCTCTCGGATAATTCTTTAAAATTTTGCCCATAACTATTTCGGAATTTCCACCGTGATAACCCCAAGCGGTATCATAATAGTTAATTCCCTTTTCCATAGCGTATGCAACCATTTCAGCGGCTGCCGTTTCATCAATTACGCTGTCATCGCCGTTAATTACAGGCAAACGCATTGCGCCCAAGCCGAGAGCCGACAGCTTTAAATCCTGAAATTTTTTATAAATCACAAAATCACTCCCAAATTTATTACATAATTATTTTACATTTAATTACAAAGCAAGTCAATATATTCAGATGAAAAATCCGCAAGTGATTTGATGTTTAAAAATATTTCTTTAGAGCCTTAGTTCGTCCTCTTTACGCTGTTTTTTCGATCGAACTATTGCAGGTATTCCCGCTCCCAAAGCTATTCCCACAGCAGCGCCTGCAAGCGCAAACAGCCACCAAAGTGAATTTGTGTTTTCTTCGCTGTCCTCTGTCTCGGTTTGCTCGGCAGTAACTTTCTTTTCTATCGTTGTTGAAAGCTTTACTTCTTTTGAATAGCTCTCTCCGAAAGCGTCTTCATAATATATTGTGGCAGTACCCGATACTTCGCCGATATTTTCAGACGATACTTTAAGATTGGCGCTTCCCTCTTTGCTTTCTCCTGCCAATATTTCACCTATAAAAAGCGTACCTCCGCTTTCAAGTCCGTCTATTGAAAAATCAATTTTACAGTTGCTCAAGTCAGTCTTTCCTGTGTTCATAAGATTAACGGTTAATGTTTGAGTTTCGCCCTGAACAACCTCTGACGGAAGTGAAACGCCGTCGTAATCAAGCGCTACGGACTGCTTGACATTAATCGTAATTGTATCTGTTGCGGTGTATGCGGTATAATATTTATCTTCATACTCTGACGTAACAGTTAATTTATGCTCGCCTATTTGCGCTGTTTTTGCGGCGGTTAAGTAGAGTTCCCACGTATAGGTACTGCCTGCATATATACGTTCAACGTATTTGGTCGGCATATCCTGCGTTGCAATTTCGTCGCTTTCATCTATTATTGAAAGCTTTATGTTACGCAGTGATTTTGACTGACTGTAATTTTTGAAAGTAATTGTAAGCTTTGATTTTTTTGACGGCGTCAAAGTCTCGCCATCAAGAGTATATTCTGTAACCATAAGCCTCGGCTGAGATTCGTCCTGCGTAGTTTCTTCGCCTGACGCAAATGCGGTTATATTAAAGCAAAGACACAATGTCAGCGTCAAAAATAGCGATAATAACTTTTTCATTTATAACTCCCTTATATTGTCGATAATACTGTTTTTCATTTCCTTTTTAATTTTAAAGAAAAGGTTTACGCTGCAAATAAGAAATAGAATCAGACACGCAAGAATTGTTTGCCACAGTGTTATATCAAATTCAAGTAAGGATGAATAATCTGTACTTTTTGACTTGATACCGGAAATAATTGCAACTGCCATATAACTGATACCAAAACCTGCAAAGCCGATACCGAATCCCCAACCGAACATTGATAAAAGCTGTCTTATATAAGTGCTTACCAAATCTCTGCGTGTTGCGCCTACTGCACGAAGAGTTCCTATTTCACGCTTACTTTCTCTTATTTTTGCAGTAAGAGAATTATTTATTATGCTTGCGCTTATTGCGAGAAACAGAATTATAATTGAAATCAGTGATACGAGCAGCAGATTTTTATACTGTAAAGATTCCTGTTCGTTTTCATAATTTGAATATACGTAGCTCAACTGTGTTGTACTGCCGATACTGTCAAGAAGAGAGAGCATTTCATCGTCAATTTCATCAGTACATTCGCAGTCTATATTTATATTCAGCATTTCATATTTAGCGTCCTGATAGTATTTATTAAATCCGCTTGTCGACGTAAATATACCGAATTTTTCGGGAAGCATAAAAGTTTCTTCATAAAAAGCATCGGGAAGTTCTGAAATTATAGCGCCTATCGTAACTGTTTTTTCATTTTTTTCATAGTTATCGGGAAGTTCTTCATTATCCTCATCAAGATAATCATCTGTAATCAAAACGCTCAAATCAATCGTATCACCCGCTTTAAGGCTGAGTTCACCTGAAAGCCAACAGCTTTCATAATCAATTTCATCGTCAGTTTTAATCCAAGACGAATTATCATCCTGATAATATGCAATATTTTTAGGTGCATATAAAATGATTTCTTCACCCGAATCAATCTTATCTATATCAATTTTGCCGTCGATAACATAATTTTCAAGTTTCTCAAGCACAGAGCTTTCAAAGCTGACCATAGAGGTCGGAACTATCTCATTTTCATAGCCGTATTTTTGCTTGACTTCATAATAGGTATCCGAGAAATTAAGAGATTTTTCTTTGAAATTTTCAGCGGTAATACCCGATTCATTATAGGTATTCTCATAAACACCGAAATATTGAAACTTCTCAATCACAGTGAAATAATCATCATACTCATCAACGCTCAGCAAAGCCGTGCATGATTTACTGCCGTTTATATCCTTAACGTAAGGTGAATTTTTAAGTTGGTATTTTTGATTTTCGTTATAACCGTTTTGCCCGCTTGAAGCATTTATAAAATCTATATAAGTTGTTTGGCCACGCAGAGTTAAAACATAATCGTATGGATTTTGGTAATAATCATCCTTACTGTACTCCAAATA
>JAJBVC010000050.1 GCA_020860025.1 Clostridiales bacterium
CGATAAAATATTTTCGCTCAGGTTACTCTGTTGATAAAACGTTGCGTGAATATTGAAACGGTTAAAAATATTTTTAGTACGGTAATTTTGTCAATTAGCTGTAATATTGTGCCTGTGCATTCCATAGCTCGCTGTATTTGCCATTTTTCTTCAGCAAGTGTTGGTGTGTTACTGTTTCGACCGATTCAGCTTTGTCAAACACAGGAATTCTGTCGCAGAATGCACAGCTTGACAATCTGTGTGAAATGTATATCAACAAATGAATTGAATCGGCTGTATATCTCATTTTCGGCAATCGGATCAAGAGCGGCAGTCGGCTCATCCGGAATAACAATGGGGCTGTATATTGATACTTTTCAAAGAATAGTTCTCTGAATTCGTATATCTAAAAGAAACATTTTTAAATTAAATTTCAAATTTATCTGTTAAATCGAATTCTTTATTGCCGTATTTCATTTCGTCTTTCGTATCAAGAATTTCAAAATAACATTTTGCAAGCGGTATGATTTCCTGAAGCTTTCCAAAAGTGTTAGCAATCATCATAATGCCATTAATTATCTGCATAAACGAACCACAGTAAAACACGAACAGTCCGAGCAAGCCTTTAATGCCAATAAACAGGTAAATTCCAAAACCTCTTGAAAAAATTCAGATCGTATTGTACAATGGGTCTATAAAAAGTTTCCCTAAAGAAAGGAAAAAAATCCATTCATGAAAACAGAACTTGATTTGTTAACTGTTCCGGAAATCGCAAGAAAGCTAAAGGTAACTCCACAATACGTTCGAAGACTAATTAATGAAAAAAAACTTGAAGCTAACCGCATTGGGAGTCAATGGATAGTTTCGCCGGAACAGTTTAAGCAATACATTTTGGATTATAACGTTATTATAGAGCCGGATGACCATAAAAGAGTGTCAGATGAAATTCCTAAAATAGTTGCTTTAAGTTTTTTCTCTGGTGCGATGGGTCTTGATATAGGAATGGCAAACGGCGGTATCAAAGCAATCCTTGCGTGTGAACTTAATAAATATTGCCGTATGACGATTCAAAATAATGAACCGGAAATAGGTTTAATTGGCGACATCAACAAGTATAATGCCAAAGACATATTGAGAATGGCTAACTTACCAGAAAACCAAAAAATTGATGTTATTTTTGGCGGTCCACCATGTCAAGCATTTAGTACAGCTGGAGCAAGACGTGCATTAAATGATGAGCGAGGAAATGTTTTTTTAAGATATATTGATATAGTGAAAGAACTAAAGCCAACATATGTCATAATAGAAAACGTTAGAGGATTACTTTCTGCCCCTTATCCCTATGATGATGTTGAAGAACCAATAAAAGGTGGTGCGTTGTGTGTTATATTAGATCGTTTGAAATCCGCTGGTTATACAATCTCTTTTGAACTATATAATGCAGCAAATTTTGGTGCACCACAAATAAGAGAACGTATTATAATGATTGGCAAGTTGGGAGATGAGAAAGTCAGTTATTTGCAACCCACTCATACTGGAAACGGAGATCCCAATCTATCTCCTTGGATAACATTAAAAGATGCATTGTCGGTACTTCCCTCAAATATCAAACACCATTATATTGAATTTCCCGAAAAGCGTCTCAAATTTTATAGAATGTTAAAGGAAGGACAATATTGGAAAGACCTTCCACCTGCTGTACAAAAAGAAGCAATGGGTCAGAAACTTCATATGGGCGGAGGAAAAACCGGTTTTTACAGGAGATTAAGTTATAGCAAGCCTTCTCCAACACTGGTAACAAATCCTACTATGCCTGCAACAGATCTTTGTCATCCAACAGAAGATCGTCCATTAAGTGTTGAAGAATATGGTTGTATCCAAGGTTTTCCTTTGGATTGGGTGATATGTGGACCCATTCTTGAACAGTATAAACAAATTGGCAATGCTGTACCTATTAAACTTGGTGAAGCAATAGCTAGAACTATTATTGCAGATATGAATGGCGAAAAATACACACCACCTTATGGCTATAAATACTCTCGATATGCTAATACAAGTGATGTAACTTGGAGAATTGCTATGAATTCTGTATTAGAAAAAAAGAGAGCCATTCATAAATATAATATTGAACAACTCTCATTTGATATTTAATTACTATTTAACAAGTTCTTTAATTTTTTCTTAGTTTCTTTTCCAACTTCTGTTGCAATGGAAAGTAATTCTTCATAACATCCATCACCACCGATTGTATTCCACAGTTCCTCACCAATTAAAACGACTGAATCATGTTTAAAATCAAATATTTTCATTGGTGGATTATGGTTATAATCAGTTTTATTTTCGCCGTATGGATTATAGGGCAATCCAAAATATGTGTGGCACTCCGGCATTGCCAAAGAAAGCCTAAAACAATCTTCTTTAGCAATCGCAGTTTGGTCAATATTTGGTTTTACAGTTTTAAGACTACAAAAATTATCTACACCATCTTTTTTCCACCATAAATCAGAAATTATTCTAATTTGCTCTGTGTTTCCTGATAGCGATACATTTTTTATTTCAGAAAGAGATGAATTCCAATCGTAATTTCCTTTGTTTTTAGAGCGTATTCTTAGCATATGTTCTCTTATGGCATTTTCATATGCAACATCAATAACAATATTAGTTTCTTTTTGTCTTTCCGCATTGGAAGCTCCATTAGACA
The DNA here is from genome assembly GCA_020860025.1 of Clostridiales bacterium. Classification (GTDB taxonomy): domain Bacteria; phylum Bacillota; class Clostridia; order Oscillospirales; family Acutalibacteraceae; genus Eubacterium_R. Next base: position 2,681 of record JAJBVC010000050.1, read on the forward strand.
GCGCAACAAGCCTTGCAATTTCTTCAATAACTCTTTGTCCAAACGATGTGCTGAACGAACGCTCAAAAGCACTCCAAAAGAGAATATCATCAGAAAGCAACGCAGCATGAAAAGGTCGGTATGTTCGTTCCTCAGTAGTAATTCTCTGAATTGTTCCGTCGACACAATTCTTAAATTCCTTAGCTATTTTTTGTCGATATTCATCGTCATTTTGAGATTTCTCCTTGATTAATAATTGATATGGTTCCAAATGTAATGCAGTTGCAATCTTTTGAATGTTTTCTAAAGAGACATTTCTTCGAAAGCATTCAATGTCGCTTATGTATGTACGATGTAATCCGCATACTTCAGCAAATTTTTCTTGAGATAATCCCATTTGCAATCGGTAAAATTTCACATTTTCACCAAAAATCTTAATTATATCCATAGGACATTTCCTCCTATAACTAGACAATTATATTCTAATTGTTTGCACACTTTAAATCTACAGACGATGAGTGGCAATCTAATATCACCACATCTTAATATATATGAAAACCGAGATTCACATTAAGCAAATCTCGGTTTTTTACTGTATTTACAGTTATTTAATTTGGTATTATCTTAAACAAGCTCAATGATGCACATTTCAGCTGCATCGCCACGACGAGGGCCTGTTTTGATAATGCGGCAGTAACCGCCGTTTCTCTCTAAATATTTTGGAGCTATTTCATCAAAAAGTTTTTTAACAACATCTTCCTTTGTTACATAAGAAAGAACCTGTCTTCTTGAATGAAGCGTATCGTTCTTGCCAAGAGTAATCATTTTCTCTGTCATAGCACGAACTTCCTTAGCGCGAGTAACGGTAGTTTCAATCTTGCCGTTTTCTAAAAGATAAGTAACCATACCTCTGAGCATAGCCTTTCTGTGGTCAGTAGGGCGGCCCAGTTTCCTGCTACCTGGCATTGAAATTCCCTCCTTTAGTCCTCTTCCTTGCTAAGTCCCAAACCGAGCGAGCCGAGTTTATTAACGACCTCGTCAAGGGACTTGCGTCCAAGATTTCTGACTTTCATCATATCTTCTTCGGATTTACCGATTAAATCTTCTACTGTATTTATGCCTGCTCTCTTAAGGCAGTTGAACGAACGAACAGAAAGATCAAGTTCCTCAATAGTCATTTCAAGAACCTTTTCTTTGCCATCGTCATCCTTTACAACCATAATGTCCTGATTTCCGATTTCCTCAGAAAGGTCAACAAAGAGCATAAGGTGGTCATTGAGAATTTTAGCAGCAAGCGAAGCCGCCTCATCCGCCGGAATAGTTCCGTCAGTCTCAATGTCGAGAATGAGCTTGTCAAGGTCGGTTTGCTGACCGACACGGGTGTTTTCTACGGTGTAATTAACTTTTAAAACAGGTGTATAGATAGAGTCAATTGCAATAGTGCCAATCGGCAATTCCATAAGCTGTTTGTTGCGATCACACGGAACGTAGCCTCTTCCGTTATCAGCGGTAAGTTCCATTGTTACACTTGCACCTTCATCAAGATAAGCGATATGAAGGTCAGGATTAAGAATTTCAACATCAGCATCGTGTTGAATATCACCTGCTGTAATTTCTCCCTCGCCTGAAACCTGAATAGTCATAGTCTTGGGATTTTCATCATGAATTTTAAGGATGACATCTTTAAGATTAAGAACAATCTCGGTAACGTCTTCCTTAACATGAGGAATTGTTGAAAATTCGTGTAAAACACCATCAATCTTTACGGAAGTGATAGCATAGCCCGGCAGTGAAGAAAGAAGAACTCTTCTCATACTGTTGCCGAGAGTTGTACCAAAGCCTCTCTCAAGCGGTTCAACAATAAATCTGCCTGTACTGCGACTTCCGATAGTAGACACATCTACAATCTCGATTTTAGGCTTATCAATTTCGATCATTTAAAAGCCTCCTAAAAAAATTGTTGTATTTTGTTTTCGCTAAATAACAGCAACGCTATTACCTAGAGTAGAACTCAACGATTAAATGCTCTTCAACAGGTGTTGCGATCTCATCTCTTTCAGGGAGCTTAACAACCTTTGCTTGCATAGCATCTTTGTTGACATCAATCCACTGCGGAACAGGACGTGATGCGTTGGATTCAACAAGGTTTTTAAATTCATCTGTAGCCTTGCTTGTTTCCTTAACAGCAACAACATCGCCTGCTTTAATAAGATATGAAGGAATATCTACCTTTTTACCGTTAACAGTGAAATGTGCATGATTAACAAGCTGACGAGCTTGCGCTCTTGAACTTGCAAAGCCTGCTGTATATACAATATTGTCCAAACGGCTTTCGCAAATCTGGAGCAGATTTGAACCTGTTACGCCGGCTTTACGTTCAGCCATAAGGAAATATTTGTGGAACTGTCCTTCCGCTATACCATAATAGCGGCGGGCAGATTGTTTTGCACGAAGCTGAAGACCATATTCTGAAGTCTTCTTTCTGTTTTGGCCATGCTGGCCCGGTGCGTATGAACGACGGTCAATCGCACATTTGCTTGTATAACATCTGTCGCCCTTAAGGAAAAGCTTTTTGCCCTCACGACGACAAAGCTTACAAGCAGGTCCTGTATATCTTGCCATATTCAAGTAACCTCCAGTTTATACTATACTCTACGTCTTTTTGGCGGACGGCAGCCATTATGAGGAATAGGAGTAACATCTTTGATAAGACTTACTTCCAATCCTGCCGTCTGAAGAGCTCTGATAGCGGATTCACGTCCTGAACCCGGGCCCTTAACGTAAACTTCAACAGTTTTCATACCATAATCCATTGCTGTTTTAGCAGCTGTTTCGGCAGCTGTTGCAGCGGCAAACGGAGTAGATTTTCTTGAACCACGAAAGCCCATTTCACCGGCAGATGCCCATGAAACGGCATTGCCGTTCATATCTGTAATTGTAACAATTGTGTTGTTGAAGGTTGATTGAATATGGGCAGCACCACGCTCAATATTTTTCTTCTCACGACGTTTACGTGAGCCTGTGGTCTTTTTAGTAGCCATACTAAATTGTTTCCTCCTACTTATTTCTTCTTATTTGCTATAGTCTTTTTAGGACCTTTACGTGTACGTGCATTATTCTTTGAGGTCTGACCTCTTACGGGAAGACCCTTTCTATGTCTAACGCCACGATAGCAACCAATTTCGATAAGTCTTTTAATATCAAAAGCTCTGTCTCTGCGAAGGTCACCTTCAACTGTTAGATTGTTGGTGATATAATCACTGAGCTTTTTAACATCGTCTTCTGTTAAATCTCTGCAACGAGTATCTGGATTAACACCTGTTGCACTGAGAACCTTTTGTGAGGTAGTAAGACCGATACCGTAAATATAGGTCAGTCCGTATTCTACTCTCTTTTCATTAGGTAAGTCAACACCTGAAATACGTGCCATTTTGCAGTTTACCTCCGATTTTTAATTCAGGATTAGCCCTGACGCTGTTTGTGCTTTGGATTTTCACAGATAACCATTACTTTTCCATTGCGCTTAATTACTTTGCACTTTTCGCAAATTTTCTTTACAGAAGGTCTAACTTTCATTTTTGAATATCCTCCTTATTATTACTACTTTGAGCGCCAAATTATACGACCCTTTGTAAGGTCATACGGTGACATCTCAATCGTTACCTTGTCACCCGGAAGAATACGAATATTGTTCATTCTCAATCTTCCGCTGATGTGGGCTATAACGATGTGGCCATTTTGAAGCGTTACCTTAAATGTTGTGTTCGGTAACACCTCAACCACGGTACCCTCAACTTCTATCATATCTGACTTTGACATCTTATACCTCGCTAATATCTATTACGATTGATGTTTATAATTTAACTGGAATCACATTACGGCGTAATCGCCAGCAATTGATTTTTTCAGACTTTCGTCATTATAACAGGACCGTTAGACGTGATTGCAATAGTATGCTCAAAATGGGCAGATATTTTGCCGTCAGCAGTCTTGACAGTCCAACCGTCCGAAAGCTGTTTAACCTTATAGGTTCCCAGATTTATCATTGGTTCAATTGCCAATGTCATTCCGGGTAACAGTCTGATACCACGTCCTGCGTGACCGAAGTTTGGTACGCTTGGTTCTTCATGAAGTTTTGTGCCGACACCGTGACCAACATAGTCACGTACAACACCGTATCCACGTTCTTCGCAATAAGCCTGCACAGCGGCGGAAATATCGCCGATTCTGTTGCCGGGAACAGCCTGCTCAATGCCTTTATAAAGACTTTCACGGGTTGTATCCATCAGCCGCTTTGCCTCGGAAGAGCAAGTCCCGCAGGCAAATGTGGCAGCATTGTCGCCGTTATAACCGTTTTTTGCAGCACCTAAATCAATGCTTACAATATCCCCATCCTGAAGTATTCTGTTCTTCTTTGGGATACCATGGATAACTTCATCATTTATAGATATACATGCGGTAGCAGGAAATCCACCGTAGTTTAAAAAATTAGGTGTTGCGCCACGCTTTTTTATAAGCTTATAGGCGATTTCATCAATTTCCTTGGTAGACACACCGGGCTTTACAGCCTCTCCTGCCACCATTAATGCTTCAGCCGAAATCTCGCAAGCCTCTTTCATAAGTTCGAGTTCACGACTGCTTTTAAGCACTACCATGTTAATCCTCCAATGCGGCAAAGACGAGTGCAGTTGTATCTGCAACTTCCTCCTGACCCTCTACAACAACAAGCTTACCTAACTCCTTGTAGAAGTCCTTGAGCGGTTCAGTCATCTCGTGGTATTCCGCAAGTCTTGCCTGAACCGTTTCGGGAGCGTCGTCCTTACGCTGAATAAGTTCGCCGCCGCACGCATCGCACACACCGTCAACAGACGGCTTTTTATATTCAATATGATATGAATTAGCGCACTTTGCGCATACACGGCGTCCGCTCATTCTCTTTGTGATGGCTTCGTCAGAAACCTCAATGTCGAGAACCTTGTCGATTTCGACACCCATATCCTCAAGCGCTTGGGCTTGAGGAATGGTTCTTGGAAAGCCATCGAGAATGAAACCGTTTTCACAATCTTTTTCTTTAATTCTGTCTTGAATAATACCGATAATAATATCATCAGGCACAAGCTGACCCGCATCCATAAAGGACTTAGCCTTTAAGCCTAATTCTGTTGAAGCTTTGACTGCGGCACGAAGAATATTGCCTGTTGATATTGCGGGGATACCAAATCTGTCTACAATCTTTTCAGCCTGAGTACCTTTTCCGGCCCCCGGAGCACCTAAAAGAATAAGTTTCATAATCTGTTCTCCTTTATTAATATCAATCAAGGAAACCTTTGTAATGACGCATCATCATCTGTGATTCGAGCTGACGAACAGTTTCGAGAGCTACGCCGCACATAATGATAAGAGATGTACCACCAAGGCTGATTGTCATACCGCCGTCACTGTCACCGAGAGGCTGAATAGCCATATCGCATATAAGCGAATAAACAATCGGGAACAAAGCGATTACGGAGAGCATCAAAGCACCGATAAGAGTAAGCCTTGAAATAACTCTTAAAATATAATCAGAGGTCGGTCTGCCGGGACGAATACCCGGAATTGCGCCATTATTTTTACGAAGATTGTTTGCCATTTCTATTGGGTTATACTGAATCGTACTGTAGAAATAAGCAAAGAATATGATAAGTAAGAAGTACATTAAAGCGTACCACCAAGAGTCACTCTGGAAAGCGTTGAAAAAGCCCTCCCAGAAAGTACCCTCGTACTTATCCGATGAAAGGAACATCTGAACTGTTCCGGGAAGTGAGAGAATTGATGAAGCAAAGATTACAGGAAGTACGCCGCTCATATTAACCTTGATAGGCATATGTGTGGACTGACCGCCCATTTGCTTTCTTCCTACTACACGCTTAGCATAGCTGATAGGAAGTCTTCTCTCTGCATTGTCCAAAAATACGATGTATGCAATCATTAAAACGAAAATTACACATACAACAGGGACAAGAATTCTATAAACAAGTCTACCTGTATCAAGATACTGGAACAACTGCTTAATCAGTGTTGGGAAACGGGAAACGATACCCGCAAAGAGGATAATCGAAATACCGTTGCCTATACCGCTTATTGTAATCTGCTCGCCGAGCCACATAATTACAGCCGTACCTGCGGTAAGAACCACAATAATTACGATTGCCTGGAATACTGCGTCAAAGCCTGTAAAAGCAGAACCGTCGGAAGCGGTCATAAGATAATCGTTTGCACGAAGATAGAAGAAGTACGCAAGCGACTGAAGCAAACCCAGTGCAACTGTTACGAAACGGGTTATTGAAGCAATCTTCTTTCTGCCCTCTTCGCCTTCTTTCTGCAATCTTTCAAGTGCAGGGATTGCAACTGCAAGGAGTTGCATAATAATTGATGCGTTAATGTACGGTGTGATTGACATTGCGAAAATAGTTCCGTATGTGAACGCACTACCTGTCATAAGACTTAAATAGGTAAGAATCGTGTTGCCCTTACCAACGTCAATTTCGTCAACAATGTTGAGGAACGGCACCGGAATGACTGAACCAATTCTAAAAACAAGAATAATAAATGCAGTGAACAGTAATTTCTTTCTGATTTCAGGTACTTTCCACGCATTAATAATGGTTTTAATCATTTAGAGCACCTCCACCTTGCCGCCTGCAGCCTCTATTTTTGCTTTTGCCGATTCACTGATTTTTGCTACCTTAACGGTAAGAGCTTTAGTGATTTCGCCATTGCCAAGAACTTTAACACCATCGAGTGTTTTCTTCAAAAGACCACATTCAACAAGGCTTTGAGCGTCGACCGTAGCACCGTCTTCAAATCTCTTATCGAGATCGGTAAGATTTACAATAGCATATTCGGTAGCGAAAATGTTATTAAATCCTCTCTTCGGTACACGTCTTTGAAGTGGCATCTGACCACCTTCAAATCCGGGACGTCTGCTGTAGCCTGCACGGGATTTTTGACCCTTCTGGCCTTTACCTGACGTTTTACCCTGACCTGAAGCAGTACCTCTGCCTATTCTTTTAGCGCTCTTTTTAGAGCCTTCTGCAGGAGAAAGTTCATGTAATTTCATATTATCTGCACCTCCCCTTATTCTTCTACGATTGTTACAAGGTGAGAAATTTTTGCAATCTTACCTTGTGTCTGTTCATTATTCGGCTGAACTGTTACGTTGCCGATTTTGCGAAGACCAAGTGAGTGGGCGGTGGCAATCTGGTCACTTTTGCTGCCAATTAAACTCTTAGTGAGTTTTATTTTAATATCTGCCATTGTTCCACCCTCCTTAACCTAAAATTTCTTTGGTTGATTTGCCACGAATTGCGGCAACTTCATCAGCTGTACGAAGCTGACTCAAACCATTAATTGTTGCTCTTACAACATTGCAAGGATTATTTGAGCGGATAGCCTTTGTTCTGATGTCCTGAATGCCTACTGTTTCAACAACGGCACGAACAGGGCCACCGGCGATAACTCCGGTACCTTTTGGAGCCGGCATAAGAAGAACCTCACCGGCACCGAATTTGCCCTTAATCTCATGAGGGATTGTTGTTCCCTTAAGAGCAACTTTAATAACATTTTTCTTAGCGTCTTCAATTCCTTTACGTATAGCATCAGGAACTTCGCCTGATTTACCTATACCGAAACCTACAAGACCTTTACCGTCACCAACTACTACGAGAGCGGAAAACTTAAAAATTCTACCGCCTTTAACGGTTTTTGATACACGGTTAATAGCTACTACTCTTTCTTCAAGTTCCATTGAAGATACGTCAATCTTTGCCATAAAAATTTACCTCCTTCGTTAGAACTTAAGTCCGCCTTCACGAGCGCCGTCAGCAACTGCTGCAACACGTCCGTGATAAACGTAACCGCCACGGTCAAATACACATTCTTCAATGCCCTTTGCCTTGGCTCTGTCTGCTAATGTCTTACCGACAGCCTTAGCTGCCTCTACGTTACCGCCGTACTGAGTAAAGTCCTTCTCAACTGTTGATGCCGATGCAATAGTAACACCTGCAACATCGTCGATTAACTGCACGTAAATATTGCTGAGAGAGCGATATACGTTAAGTCTTGGACACTCAGCAGTACCGCTGATTTTGCCACGTACTCTTGTGTGGCGCTTTTTTCTTGCCTTATTGGCGTCTTGTCTTGAAACCATTGTATTTCACTCCTTCCCTTATTTCTTACCTGCTTTTCCTTCTTTACGACGGATATGCTCGTCGGCATATTTGATGCCCTTGCCCTTATAAGGTTCCGGCGGTCTTTTTTCACGAACCTGAGCTGCGAACTGACCAACCTTTTGCTTATCTGCACCGCTGATTACGATAGCATTTGCGGACGGACATTCAATTTTAATGCCTTCGGGAGCTTCCATTGTAACCTGATGTGAGAAGCCGAGGTTCATTACAAGCGTATTGCCCTGCAACTGAACACGGTAACCTACACCGTTAACTTCAAGGTTTTTCTTAAATCCCTCTGTTACGCCTGTAACCATATTGGCAACAAGTGAACGAGTAAGACCGTGAAGCGCTTTATTTTCTTTTTCATCGTTAGGTCTGCTAACGATAATCTCGCTGCCTTCAACGCTGATAGCCATATTAGGATGAACATTCATTGAAAGAGTGCCATTCGGTCCCTTTACGGTAACAGCGGTATTGTCGATATTTACATCAACTCCGGCAGGAATTGTAATAGGTTTTAAACCAATACGTGACATCCTGACTGTACCTCCTTACCAAATGAATGCTAAAACTTCGCCGCCAACATTTTGCTTGCGAGCTTCTTTGTCTGTCATAATGCCCTTTGAAGTGGAAATGATTGCAACACCAAGTCCCTTCATTACTTTAGGCATTTCATCAACATTTGAATAAATACGAAGACCGGGCTTTGATACTCTGCGAAGTCCTGTAATAACCTGACTCTTGCCTTCGCCGTACTTGAGTGTTACACGAATAACACCCTGCTTGCCGTCTTCAATAACTTTATAAGTTTTGATATAACCTTCATCAACAAGAATCTGAGCAATTGCTTTCTTCATGTTTGACGCAGGAATATCTACTGTATCGTGCTTTGCTGAATTTGCATTACGAATTCTTGTAAGCATATCAGCGATTGGATCTGTAATATGCATTGATAATTCCTCCTTATATTTTTAGCAATTCTCAGTTCTTACCAAGATGATTTCTTTACTCCGGGAATCTCGCCCTTGTGAGCAAGTTCTCTGAAGCAGATTCTGCATATACCGTACTTACGAAGGTAAGCATGAGGTCTACCGCAGATTTTGCATCTGTTATACTGTCTTGTTGAATACTTAGCAGGCTTTGCAGCCTTTACTTTCATAGATGTTTTTGCCACGATAATCCCTCCTTACTCTGAAAACGGAGCGCCCATTAACTTGAGAAGTTCACGAGCCTCTTCATCGGTATTTGCAGTTGTAACCATAATGATGTCCATACCACGTACGGCATCAATTTTATCATAGTCGATTTCAGGGAAAATCAACTGTTCCTTAACACCCATAGCATAATTGCCACGACCGTCAAATGAATTTGGGTTGATACCTCTGAAGTCACGAACTCTCGGAAGTGCGAAATTGAAGAATCTCTCAAGAAATTCATACATTCTGTCACCACGAAGAGTTACTTTAACGCCAATCGGCATACCTTCACGAAGTTTGAAGTTAGCAACAGACTTCTTTGCATGACAAACGATAGGTCTTTGACCTGTGATTGTCTGAAGGTCGTTCATAATAGCGTCAACAACTTTTGAATTTTCACGGGCTTCGCCGCAACCAACATTGATAACAATCTTGTCAAGCTTTGGGATTTGCATAACAGATTTGTATCCGAATTTTTTCATCAATGCCGGAGCTACGTTGCTCTTATATGTTTCTTTTAAAGCAGCAGCCATTTGTTATGTCCTCCCTCACTTAAAATTCATTGCCGCATTTTCTGCAAACACGGTTTCCGCCCTTTTTGCGACCTACACGAGTTGCCTCGCCGCACTTAGGGCAAACAAGCTGTACTTTTGATGCGTAAAGAGCAGATTCTACCTCGATAAGACCACCCGGTTCGCCCATTTTACGTGGCTTAACATGCTTTGTAACAATGTTAACCTTCTTGACGATAACCTTATTCTCTTTTGGGCTTACTGCGATAACTTCGCCCTTAACGCCTTTTGATTTTCCGCTGAGTACCATTACGGTATCACCGGTTTTAACAAACATTTTACTCATATCTTTGCACCTCCGTTAAAGTACTTCCGGAGCAAGAGAAAGAATTTTCATATAATCTTTCTCACGAAGCTCACGAGCTACCGGCCCAAAAATACGAGTGCCACGAGGAGTTTTATCCTCTCTAATAATTACGGCAGCATTTTCATCAAAACGAATATACTGACCGTCGTCACGACGTACACCTTTAGTTGTACGAACGATGACTGCCTTTACAACTTCGCCTTTTTTAACAAGTCCGCCCGGTGCGGCTTTCTTAACAGTTGCAACGATAACATCGCCGATGTTGGCATATCTTCTGCCCGAACCGCCGAGTACACGAATACAAAGAAGCTCTTTTGCGCCGGTATTGTCTGCGACTTTAAGACGACTTTCCTGTTGTATCACAGCATTTTCCTCCTTCGTACTGCAAAATAACACTTTGCTAAGTTGCAGTTATTATTTTCTTTTGACTAAATTATTTAAAAAAGCTGTAAATCGCAACGATTATTTAGCCTTCTCAATGATTTCAACCACACGCCATCTCTTATCCTTGCTGTACGGACGACATTCCATAATAAGAACCTTGTCGCCGACACCGCACTCATTGTTTTCGTCGTGTGCTTTGTACTTAACTGTACGGTTTACAATCTTGTTATAGAGTGGATGACGAACCTTATCCTTAATTGTAACGACAACGGTTTTGTCCATCTTATCACTGCTAACAAGACCTACTCTTGTTTTTCTGAGGTTTCTTTCCATTATTCAGTTACCTCCTTCTTAAGAATTAGCCTTATCAAGTTCGATTTCGCTTTCAACAGTCATAATGCGAGCGATATCTTTCTTGACAGCTTTAATTCTCATAGGGTTGTCGAGCTGGTTGATAGCCTGCTGAAAATGAAGATTGAAGAGCTCTTCTTTTAACTCTGCAAGCTTCTTTGTTCTCTGCTCTGCCGAAAGAGCTCTGATTTCTGATGCTTTCATTACTGCTCGCCCCCCTCTTCTTCTTTCTTAACAAACTTGCACTTAACAGGAAGTTTGTTTGCAGCCAGACGCATAGCTTCACGGGCTGTTGCCTCGTCAACACCGCCGAGTTCAAACATAACTCTGCCCGGCTTAACTACTGCTACCCAGTAGTCTACATTACCTTTACCTTTACCCATACGAGTATCGGCAGGTCTTGCTGTAACAGGTTTATCGGGAAAAAGCTTAATCCAAACCTTACCGCCACGCTTTGTGTAACGTGTCATAGCGATACGGGCAGCCTCAATCTGAGCAGCTGTAATCCAAGCAGGTTCAGTTGTCTGAAGACCATACTCACCGTAAGTAACCTTGTTACCTCTTGTTGCAACACCGGTCATACGACCTCTGTGCTGTTTTCTGTGTTTAACACGTTTTGGCAAGAGCATTATCTTTTTCCTCCTTCCCTACGATCTGACTTTCTCTTATTCGTGTTACGGGATTCATGAAGGACTTCACCCTGATAAATCCATGTTTTAACACCGATTCTGCCATAAGTTGTTTTTGCTTCGGCAAAACCGTAGTCAATATCCGCACGAAGTGTCTGAAGAGGAATTGTACCCTCTTTATATGTTTCTGAACGAGCGATTTCTGCACCGCCGATTCTACCTGAAACCATAATCTTTATACCACGAGCGCCAAGTCTCATAGTACCTCTGATAGCGCCTTTAACGGCTCTTCTGAAAGATACACGTCTTTCAAGCTGCTGAGCAATACCCTGTGCTACGAGTGTTGCATTGAGGTCCGGCTGTTTAATCTCAACAATATTCATAAGAATCTCGCTTGGATCTTTGCCAAGCTTCTTTGCGCAGATGTCTTTGATTTTGTCAATCTCAACACCTTGTTTACCGATAACCATACCGGGCTTTGCACAGTGAATGGTGATGCGAACTTTCTTTGCGTCTCTTTCAATTTCTACTTTAGGAACACCTGCAGCGTAAAGAGAGTTAAGGAGATATTTACGAAGATTGTAGTCATCTACGAGTGTATCGCCGAACTCGCCTTTCTTTGCATACCAGCGGGAGTCCCAGTTCTTGATAACACCGATTCTTAAACCGGTCGGATTACATTTCTGTCCCATTTAACTTTCCTCCTCGCTTAGTCTTCCATTTCCTTAACGGTAATGGTGATGTGTGATGTTCTCTTGTTAATTCTGTTAGCTCTGCCCTGTGCCCTCGGCTGAATTCTCTTAAGAGTCGGGCCTGCAGTTGCATTGCAGTAGCTTACTGTTAATTTGGATACGTCCATATTGTTATTGTTTTCAGCGTTTGCCATTGCTGACTTGAGAACCTTCATAACAGGCTCACAGGCAGCTTTTGGTGTGTACTGAAGAATCGCCATAGCCTTGTCGGCAGGCTGATTTCTGATAAGATCAAGAACAATCTGCACCTTTCGAGGAGAGATACGGACGTAAGTTGCTTTAGCTGTTGCTTCCATAATAATTCTCCTTTCGATTACTTAGATGTCTTAGAGCCTGCATGGCCCCTGAATGTTCTTGTCGGTGCAAATTCACCGAGCTTGTGTCCAACCATATCCTCTGTAACATATACAGGAACATGTTTTCTTCCGTCATGAACAGCAAAAGTGTGTCCTACGAATTCAGGGAAGATTGTTGAACTTCTTGACCAAGTTTTAATAACTTGCTTGTCGCCTGAAGCGTTAAGAGCTTCTACTTTTTTATAAAGGCTTGCCTCAACATAGGGGCCTTTTTTAGTGCTTCTACTCATTTGTTAATCTTCTCCTTTCTTCTTACTTACCGTTACGACGGCGAACAATCATCTTATTGGATGCTTTTTTCTTATTACGTGTCTTATAACCGAGAGCCGGTTTACCCCAAGGTGTACAAGGACCGGGACGACCGATAGGTGATTTACCTTCACCACCGCCGTGAGGGTGGTCATTCGGGTTCATAACAGAACCACGTACCGTAGGACGCCAGCCCATATTACGCCTACGACCTGCTTTACCGATTTTTACATTAGCGTGGTCGGTATTTCCTACAACGCCGACTGTCGCCATACAATCTTTCGGTACATTACGAAGCTCGCCTGAAGGAAGTCTGAGAAGAGCATAAGCTCCTTCAAGAGCCATAAGCTGAGCACTGTTACCTGCTGAACGAGCAAGCTGAGCGCCGTTGCCGGGATAAAGCTCTACGTTATGAACAATTGTACCAACAGGCATATTCTTAAGAGGAAGTGCATTACCTGCTACAATATCCGAATTAGGACCCGATACTACTGTATCGCCAACCTTTAATCCCTCGGGAGCTGTTATATAACTCTTAACTCCGTCCTCATACTGAATAAGAGCAATGTGAGCGCTTCTGTTAGGATCGTATTCAATAGTTAAAACAGTTGCCGGAATATCGAACTTGTTTCTCTTAAAATCGATTACACGGTATTTTCTTCTGTTTCCGCCGCCACGATGACGAACGGTTATTCTTCCGTAAGAGTTACGACCTGATTTCTTGTTGAGCGGTTCAAGCAAAGACTTTTCAGGAGCAACTTTTGAAAGAGAAGAATAATCAGTTACCGACATATTTCTTCTTGAAGGTGTAGTCGGCTTATAATTCTTTATTGCCATTATTATTTCTCCTTTGCGGATAACTTTGCGAAAGGATGGCACCTTTCATACCTCATCATCCGAAATACTTTTGCTATACTATTATATATAAGCAGTGATTACATCATATCGTTGAAGAATTCAATTTCCTTTGAATCTTCAGTAAGAGTTACGATTGCTTTCTTCCACGAAGGAGTATAGCCCTCGTGAACACCCTGACGACGCTTTTGACCACGAACGTTGATTGTATTTACCTTGGCAACCTTTGTACCCGGAAATACTTCCTCGACAGCTTTAGCGATTTCGATTTTGTTAGCGTCCTTTGCAACCTTGAAGGTATACTTTTTCATCATAATGCCCATCATTGATTCCTCAGTGATAACAGGCTTAAGAATAATATCCTGAGCTGATTTCATTATGCATATACCTCCTCAATTTTCTTTGCTGCGTCCTTGAGAACTACGAAAGAATCACAGTTGAGAATGTCGTAAACACAAAGTGTATTGACTGTGGAAACCTTAACGCCCTCAATGTTACGTGCGCTTTTGTAAATTTTCTCATCGCTTGCTTCTGTTACGATAAGAGTTTTCTTGGCAGCCTTGAGCTTTGTGAGCATATCAACCATTGACTTTGTTTTAATTTCTTCAAGCTCAACCTTATTTACTACCATCATCTCGCCTGCGGCAACCTTTGATGAAAGAGCTGACTTCATAGCGAGTCTTTTAACCTTCTTATTAAGATTAACTTTATACTTTCTTGGCTTAGGGCCGAGAGCAACGCCACCGTGTGTCCACTGCGGGCTACGAGTTGAACCCTGACGAGCACGACCTGTACCCTTTTGTCTCCAAGGCTTTGCACCGCCACCACTTACTTCTGAACGAGTGAGAGTTGACTGTGTGCCCTGACGCTGATTAGCAAGATAGCTAACAACTGCAAGATGCATTGCATTTTCGTTTGGCTCAATAGCAAAAACTGAATCTGCAAGTTCTAATTTTGAGGTTTTCTTACCTTCCTGGTTATAAACCTGAACCTGTGCCATTTTAATCTCTCCTTTCGTTAAGCTTTAACTGCGTCTGCGATAACAACGATTCCGCCCTTAGGGCCCGGAATAGCACCCTTGATTGCAATAAGATTATTTTCTGCATCAACCTTAGCAACCTTTAAGTTCTGAACTGTTACCGTTTCGTGACCGTAGTGACCTGCCATCTTCTTGCCCTTAAATACTCTTGATGGGCTTGAACAAGCACCGAGTGAACCTGCGTGACGGTGGTTAGGACCTGTACCGTGTGACATTCTGAGTCTTGAGAAATTCCAGCGCTTAATTGCACCTGCTGTTCCGTGACCCTTGCTTGTTCCCTTTACATCAACGATTTCTCCAACCTCAAATGTGTCGGCTTTGAGAATGTTTCCAACCTCAATACCGTCGATGCTCTCAAGGCGAAATTCCTTGAGTGTCTTTTTCGGAGCGACATCCGCTTTGTCGAAGTGACCCTTCATCGGCTTGTTTACACGTGATACCTTTACATCACCAAAGCCAACCTGGATAGCTTCGTAGCCGTCGTTCTCCATTGTCTTAATCTGGGTTACTGTGCATGGACCGGCTTCAACGACTGTAACAGGAATAACTTTGCCTGTTTCATCAAAAATTTGGGTCATGCCAACTTTTTTACCGATAAGACCTTTTTTCATGATTTATCCTCCTTTTGGTTATTGGTTGGGTTACCCCAACATGACCTCAGCGACAATTAGAGTTTAATTTCAATCTCTACGCCGGCTGGGAGCTCAAGACTTGTCAGCGCTTCAACAGTTTTGTTTGAAGGTTTGATAATGTCGATGAGTCTTTTGTGTGTTCTCTGTTCGAATTGCTCACGGCTGTCCTTGTACTTGTGAACAGCACGAAGAATTGTTATTTTTTCAATCTCCGTCGGAAGCGGAATAGGGCCGCTTACCTGAGCACCAGTTCTCTTAGCTGTTTCAACAATCTTTTCAGCTGCCTGATCCACAAGACTGTGGTCATAACCCTTGAGTCTGATTCGAATTTTGACTTTACTTGCTGCCATGTTATTTCCTCCTGAAAAATTATGGTGCGAGTACCGATTTCAGCCACGTTGCCGTGTGTTTCAAATTTCTCTCTAATAAAAACCGAATGAAATATCATTCGGGCGCAATCCTACACACAGAAAATCAGCGTTCGCAAGTCGCCGACTTCGGCTGCCTATCGGCTGTTTTCGCCCGGTTTAAAATCGGACATACTCCGTATGAATTACCGCCTGGGTTAAGACGCAACCTCATACATCTTCGCATATCTTGTGTGTTCTGTATAATTATATATTATAATATACGCTTTTTCACACGTGCGACTATTATATAATAAAGAGCAACACTTGTCAAGCAATTTTTTGAAGTTATTTTAAAAAAATTTTATTGTGCAAAATAGCAGAAAATAATTTTATTTTTCGTTAAAAATGCACAAATAAAAAACCTTGTGGTACAAGACAGTGAATCACTGCTCATACCACAAGATATTGATTTTAATAATTATGCTGAAATACGCATTGAGAGTTTCAGCTTATCTGAAATCATTGCTATAAATTCCGAATTTGTAGGTTTACCTCTTTCTGACTGTATTGTATAGCCGAAATATGACGAAAGAACATCTACATCACCACGATCCCAAGCAACTTCAATGGCATGCCTGATAGCACGTTCAACTCTTGACGCACTGGTATTGTACATTTTTGCTACAGTCGGGTAAAGCAATTTAGTAACCGAGCCGAGCATATCATTATCTGTTATACACAGTTTTATAGCCGTTCGCAGATACTGATAGCCCTTAATGTGCGCAGGAACGCCAATTTCTCGCATAATGTCTGAAATAGCAATATCCATATCGCTTTCGGTAAACATATGAACCGACTGCTTTTGCTTTTCTGTTTTCCATAAAGTCAACCGTGCAATACGCTTTGCTACAGATTTTGGAGAAACGGGCTTGATGAAGTAATAATCAACGCCGGCACTTACCATTTCCTCCTCGAATTCCGGTGACTGCTTTGCAGAAAGCAAAATAACGAGTGGTTTCTCATTAAGCGACGCATCAATATGTTCCAACACATCAATAGCATCTTCATTAGCCATAAACGTATCCATAAGCAATGCGTCTATGTGTTGGGAGTCAACAACAGATAAAACCTGCTGACCATCTTTCGCAGTAAGAATAACGTCAAAACCTACGGCTTTAAGTTCTTTTTGACATTCTTTGCCAAATTCCGCCGAATCATCGGCTATAAGAACTTTTAATTTATTGTCCAAATTAACACCTCCTTCTTTATTTTTATCCATATATTACCACTTGTTTTCACGAATTGCAAGTGTTTTTCACAATTTTTTGCACATTTTTTTCACTTTTTTATTTTTTCGTTGTTATATACCATCATTATTGCGTGCAAATGTCAATTATTTTACACGTTTTCCGATTGGTTTACCATTTTATTTGCAAAAATAGCATAGCCTTTTTCCGGGTCGTCAACAATAACGTGCGTCAATGCTCCCACAAGTTTTCCGTTTTGGATTATCGGCGAACCGCTCATTCCCTGAATAATTCCTCCTGTTTTTGAAAGCAGCTCTTCGTCTGTCACCTTTATGACCATATTTTTGTCGTGATTTCCCTCTCTGTATGATATTCGTGTTATTTCAACATCATAAAGTTTAGGCGTGCCGCTGTCAACTGTACATAGTATTTGCGCTTCGCCACGTTCTACTTCCTGCTCACTCGCTACCTGATACAGTAAAGAATTTTCAATTTCTATATTATATTCACCGTAAATTCCGTAATCGGTGTTTACGCTTAAAGTTCCTATGGTTTCATCTGAAAAATCACAACAAAGTGAGCCGGTTTCGCCCGATGTGCTTTTATAAACCTTGGTTACGGTTGCACGAACAGCCTCACCATTGAGTATTGGCACAATTTCATTCGTGTCAACGTCTGTAATCGGGTGCCCGAGCGTTGCCATTGTTTGATTTTCCGGATTATAAAATGTTATCGTTCCGATACCCGCCGTAGAATCTCGCACCCATATCCCTGCTTTATAACATTTTTCCGAAACAGAATAAGCGGGCGATAAAATCAAGGTTTTGTAATTTCCGTTTCGTTTTATTTTAAAAGTAAAATCAGTTCCGTTATTGTCGTTGAGCGTTTCTTCAACCTGTGATGACGACAGCATTTTAACGCCGTTTATTTCAATAATAAGGTCGCCGACCTCAATACCCGCCTGCTTTGCGGGATTGGTTTCGCCGTCTGCCGTGTCGACGTCTTTTGTTCCGACCACCATTACTCCGTCAGAATAAAGCTTAATTCCGAAACATTCACCGCTGACATAGACGCTTTTCTCTTCCTGCTGTAAAATATTGGCACTTTTAACGGGTATTATGCCAAAAAGCTTTATCTCACTTTCAATTTCGCTTACACGAAGATTGCTCTGATAATCAACCTGTGAATTTTCTTCTGATTTAATCGTATATATAGAATCAAATGTAATTGTTTGAAAATTATAACTGCCGACCTCATTCGGCAGTGCATAACTTCCGAAGCCTATCAAAGCATAAATAAAAATTAATATTACGGCAATTATACAGTCCGCCGTTCTTATAATTCTTTTCAATATGAACACCCTGTCATATTATTCACACTATGGTTTGCTTTTAGTCAAAACAAATTTTGTAATCAAACAATGCAGAAGTCAAATAAAAATTGAACAACTTTTATCTTCATCGGACTTTTGTATGAGTATAATTGAAGGTTATTATTCTTTCTTTA
>JAJBVC010000200.1 GCA_020860025.1 Clostridiales bacterium
GTATAGAAAAGTATATTTTAAATGTATATCCCAAGGTTTACAAGCAAGTAAAAAGGCATAAAGCAGGGCAAAGTCAACCGCTGAAGGATATTGGTCGGGATTTTTACGACAGTGACAAGAGAGAAAATAGCGGTAATTTTCAAGAAGAAGCAGATGAAAAAGAAACCGATTTACTTGATAAACCTGATGAAAGAGATACCGCTTTGCTTACAGATGATGAGAAGGAAACGGGTTTACTTGGTGACGAAGAGGACACTCAGTTGCTTGAAAGTTACGAACCGAACTATCCTTACATTATAAGACTGAATACTGATGAAAAAATATATATTGACAAGCCTGTATTCAGAATAGGAAAAGAAAAAAGTTATGTTGATTATTTTATTGCAAGCAATAATGCAATAAGCAGAATTCACGCAGATATAATAACCAAAGATAATAAATTTTTTGTAAAGGATAATAATTCAACCAACCACACATTTGTCAACGGATCAATGATTACACAAAGACAAATTGCCGAAATCTACGACGGCGATTCATTGATGTTTGCCAATGAGCCGTTTGAATTTCATATCAGTCAATAAATCATTATTGAAATAAAAAACAAATTAAAAATCAAAGGAGAATAAAAATATGATTTGTAAAAAATGTAACAGTCATTTACCGGATGACGCTGTATTTTGTACTAATTGCGGTGCTGCTGTATCAGAACCTGAAAGAGATACGGTATGCGAATTACATGATGAGTACGAAGAAGATGAGGACGCAACAGGTCTGCTCATTGATGATGCGGAAGTAAATGAAAAGCCAAACAGCAGTTATCGGGAATTTGAACCGAATAGGACTGTCCCCGAGAGAGAAACGATAAACTCTCCTCAAACAAACAATTCTCAGGCAAACAGTGTCAATTCGTCATATGTAAATCCTGCTTTTAACAATCAGCAGAATACGGGCGGTTTTCCACCTAACAACGGGGCGTATTACCAACCGGGTAATGTAAACAATAGCAATTATCCGAACAATTTTAATAATAATCCATCATATCAGCCCGGAGCAAATCAAGTATACGGTGCAGGAAAGATGGATTATAAAAATTTCCTTAATACATTTGCTTCAAAGAAAACAAAGAATTATACGAAATCAACGGGAATTATTTGTATAATTACGGCTGTTCTCAGTTTGGTCTTGCTTGTAGGCGGTAATTATATTTCAGCCTTGGACTTTATATTTTACTTAGTATTCGGTATATTGGTTTTAACAAAAAATCAATGGTTTTTAACACTTCCCGTTTGCATTTACGGCGGAGTTTTTTCAGTGGTCGGTTTAATAGCAAGCGGAACGCCTTCGGGTATTGTTGCATTTGTTGTAAGTATTTTGGCAACTATTAATTTAAAAAAGATTGCCGATGCATTTAAGTCTTATTCTCAAAGCGGACAATTACCGCAAAGTGAAATTTAATGTGAAGGAACACATATTATGAATTATTTTGCATTTGCATCAACCGATGTCGGAATTGTAAAAAAAACGAATCAGGACAGCGTTTGTGTAAAAATTGCCAAAACTTCCGATGATAAGCAAATAGCAATGGTTGTTGTATGCGACGGTATGGGTGGTCTTGCAAAGGGAGAACTTGCAAGCGCAACTGTTATCAGACGATTCTCAAACTGGTTTGACAGAGAACTGCCGAATAAAATCAATAATTTCTCATGGCAAAATTTGTCTGACGAGTGGACTGAAATGACAAGAGAACAAAACCGGATAATACTTGACTACGGAAAGAAAATCGGAGCAAGTCTCGGTACAACATTATCTGTTATTTTGATTTTTGACAATGAGTATATGATTTTACACGTCGGCGATTCAAGAGTTTACGAAATTAACGATTGCGTAAGGCAGCTTACAGAAGACCAGACTTATATCAACAGAGAAATAAACAGAGGCACAATGACCGTGCAGGAGGCGAAGGTTCACCCAAAAAGGAATATGCTTTTGCAATGCGTCGGTGCATCGAGAGAGGTTAATCCCGAAATTTTATACGGAAAAGTAAAGGTAAATTCGGTATTTATGGTTTGCTCTGACGGATTTAGGCACGTTATTACGAATGAAGAGATATATGAAAACTTTAATCCTGTAAATTTACCCGATGAAAATGCAATGAAGCAAGGCAGTAGCTTTTTAATAGATTTGGTAAAAAGAAGAAATGAACGGGACAATATTACTGTTGCATTATTAAAATGCACGGATTAGGCGGTGAAATAATGGCGACAGGGGTAGGAACCGTAATTGACGGTAAATATGAAATACTTAAGCAAATAGGTAAAGGCGGTATGTCTACTGTTTTTCTTGCTATGGACAAGCGTCTTAATAAGCAGTGGGCAATTAAAGAAATAAGAAAAAACGGCAACGGAAAAAATGATGAGGTGGTTGTCAACAGCTTAATTGCAGAAGCAAATTTGATGAAACGACTGGATCATCCGACGCTTCCACGTATTGTTGATATTATTGACAACGGTACAACCATATATGTAATTATGGATTACATTGAGGGCGAGTCGTTAGATAAAGTGCTGGCGGAATACGGTGCAATTTCTCAAGATTTGGTTATTGATTGGGCAAAGCAAATTTGCGACGCATTTTCATATCTTCATTCACAGAAACCACCGATTATATATCGTGATATGAAGCCTGCCAATGTAATGCTCAAGCCCGAGGGAAATATAAAAATTATTGACTTCGGAATTGCCCGTGAATACAAGGAAACCAATTTGGCTGATACAACAGTTCTCGGAACAAGAGGGTTTGCTTCACCCGAGCATTACGGTGCAAGGCAAACCGATGCACGGTCGGATATATATACAATAGGTATGACAATGCACAATCTTTTAACGGGAGTTGACCCAAGGCAAGACAATTATATTTATGCACCGATAAGGCAGTGGAATCCCGAGCTTTCAGGCGGTCTTGAACGGATTATTGATAAGTGCGTTTCACCCGATCCAAAGGACAGATACCAAAATTGCGACGAGCTTTTATATGCACTTGAACATTATGAAGTAATTGATGATGATTATAAGAAAAATCAAAAAAGAAAGCTATCATCATTTATTGTTTCAATTTCTCTTGCTGTAATTATGGCTGTAGTAGGTATAAGCGGGCTGCTTTTGTCAAGCAAGACTAACAAGGATGATTACAATAATCAAATTGCTATCAATACGCAGGAATCGTTGTCGCACGCTATAGAACTTTATCCCGGAAAGAGTGAAGCGTATATTGATTTGCTGAATTTATATAAAGACGATTATATTTTCAGTAAAGAGGAAAGCGATACTTTTTCATCTTTATATAACTACAATGAATTTGAACAAAATGCCGGAACAGAAAGCAACGATTATCTTGATTTGGCATTTGAAGTCGCCATTACATATTTTGGCTACTATTCAAAAGACGGCACGGAAAATTATCAAATCAATGATAATGTAAATTTATCTTACAACTATTTCAAATATATAGTTAATACGGAAAATACGGATTACGATAATTATACAATTTCCAAAAGTTTTTATGATTTTTGTACACAGTATAAAA
>JAJBVC010000134.1 GCA_020860025.1 Clostridiales bacterium
AAAAAGAAATATTGACAAATTTTGCACTTTGTATTATGATTTTCTTAAATTAAAGTATGGAGCTGTCAGTATGATAACTGTTTTTACTAATGCGGATTTTATTTCTTTTGACGAAAATGATTTAACGTATTCCGTAATGGTTGTAAACGGAAAAGACATCGCATATATGGGATATAATATTCCGATTTGCTATGATGATGCAAAAGTAGTTGATTTAGGCGGTAGGGCTGTAATTCCGCTTGTTAACGATAAGCTTTGCCTTACGTATCATCATGCCGATTGCAAAGTTCTTGCAGCCGGGGAGCGTGCGGATTTTGCCGTGATTGATAAAAATATACTTAAAGACCCAAATGGTATAAAGGTTATAGATGTATATGTTCACGGTAAAAAGAAATAATCCTTTATACCTATAACAATTCAAAAAACGCAGAGGTCAGCCGCCTCTGCGCTTTTTTTGAGCATTTTGAGTAAATCACTATTAAACTGTAATTTTAAAATTTGTCTTGACGCATAATGATAGGACAATGTATAATTTAATTGAACAGGAATAAATATAGCTGTTTGAAAGTATTTATATTTTATTTGAAAGGAAAAGCCATAATGAAAAGTAATTCAAAAAAGCTAATAGCGATAGCCATTTTAATATTGCTTCTAATTTGCAGTGGATGTCAATCGCAAAAATCAAGCGTTTCAAATATATACGACTCGAAAATAAACAGTATTTATGAATTTCTTAAAGAATATAAATCGTCAGGAGAAATAAATCAATATAACCCTGACGATATGATAAGCTATATTGAAAAATCGGTTGATTGTGAATTTGCTCAAGCCGAAGGCTCCGGCAGAGCAATTTATGTGTTTGATGTAGATGAACATCTGTCATTTACGATTGCAGATATTCCGTATACCTCTTGTACATTCATTATAGACGGCAACGAATATTCAAGTTTTGATTTATAACGCCTCGATAAGAATTATAAGGTTGCGTAAATATAACAGCTAATGGGTAATAATGAGCAAGAAAAAGAATGTTAATAAAATCAACACTTTTGATGCTAAGAAGTTAAAAAGTCATAAGCTGTTTTTTGCCTTAGCTTTTGGCTTGAATCGGGTAATTTTTATAGTTATTCTGAAATGCTGAGTTATTTATCATCAGTTAATTGCATTATAAATGTTGATGAAAATGATTATGACGAATTATGCCAATATGAATTAAGCAGACCGTTTTTGTCGCAAAATGAAAAGCAGGAAAATGTCAATATGATAAATAAAATTTTCGCACTGAAAACAGAATAATATTTCAATGTAATTTCAATTTAAATTAGGAGAACTAATCAAATGAAATGTGTTAAAAAAGCAGCATTATTAATATTAAGCTTTGCTTTTGTTTTTGTCCTTTCGGCTTGCAACAGCGGTGGCTCGTTGGAAGCTGAAGATATTGTTTGTTATTATGAAAATAATGTATATACAAATATTGACAATAACGGAATAAGTATAGGCTCAATATGGTACATTCCCGATGATGCTCAAATGAACAGTGTTAAAATCTTTTTCGGCGATGTCAATGACACTGATAAAACACCGAATAAAAAGGTCAAGGTTTATGAAGATGAGAGCTATAATATGTTTTTAGTATGTAATTATGAATTATATGCAAAAGAAGATTATATTTTCCCCGATTACAGAAACGGTGATGAAATAGAAAAAATTATAATTTCATCGGATGAATGTCAAGGCTATTTTGACAGCAACTGTGTAAGTATTGTTGACGAATCGGATATTGACGCAATCAACCAATTACTCATTTCTGCTTCAAACGCAAGTTATTCGGAGGAAAGCTTCTGCGAAGAAAAGGCAGGGACGGAGGAAGATTATTTTATCGGTATTAAGTATAAAGATTTTTCCGCCGTTTATTCGTACGGGTATGTTTCACCCAACACTGAAAATGAACTGGGATTGTGTTGTTCGGATAACAGCTATGGTAATAATCTCTATTGTATTGATGAACAAATGCTGAACTTGCTTAATAAATATATTTGATTTTATGTTATATTCGTATTAGAATATAAATCCGAAATAATGTGAAAAGTGTGCATCAAAAAAGAGGAGACAGATATATGCGTAAATCTCATATAATTATTTTAGTATGTAGTATAATAGAACTGTTTAATGGTATCTTTCTGATATATTGTGCTATTAACAGAATAAATAATCCTGTTATATCATTCGTCAGTGCATTCATTACAATCATATTTGTAATTATCGTTTTAGTGATTTTCAAAAACAGAAATGCTTCGTGACTGATTTATAGACAGACTAAACGGCAAGGGATAGCCCTTGCCGTTAATTTTTAGTTTAATTTGTTAAAATGTCAATCAGGGTAGCCGTTGGGATTTTGCGTTTGCCAGCGCCAAGAATCCTCACACATTTCCTCAATACCACGCTCAGCTTTCCATCCAAGCTCGTCAAAAGCCTTTTTTGTGCTTGAATAGCAGGTTGCAATATCGCCTGCACGGCGAGCGCCGATTTTATAAGGTATCGTTACGTTTGAAGCTTTTTCAAATGCTTTTACAACATCAAGGACAGAATAGCCGATTCCCGTACCAAGGTTATATATAAACAGACCGTTTTCACTCTCTACCTTTTCAACAGCTTTAATATGACCTAAAGCAAGGTCAACAACGTGAATATAATCACGAACACCTGTACCGTCATGCGTATCATAGTCGTTGCCGTAAACCGTAAGCTGCTCTCTTTTTCCGATTGCGACCTGTGTTATATAAGGCATAAGGTTATTTGGAATTCCGTTAGGATCCTCGCCCATAGTACCGCTTTTATGTGCACCGATTGGGTTAAAATAGCGAAGAAGGCAAATTGACCATTCGTTGTCCGACGTGTATAAATCCTTGAGAATACACTCAATCATATACTTGGTTCTGCCGTAAGGATTTGTTACTCCGCCTACTTCCATATCCTCGGTCAAAGGCGATACGTTATTAAGCCCGTAAACGGTTGCCGATGATGAAAATACAATTTTTTTACAGCCGTGATTACGCATTACGTCAAGAAGCACAAGCGTTCCGTTTACATTATTATCAAAATATTCAAGCGGCTTTTCAACGCTTTCACCAACTGCTTTAAGTCCTGCGAAATGAATTACCGAATCTATTTTTTCCTCTTCAAATATTTGATTAAGACCCTGCTTGTCACGAATATCACAGATATAAAGTTTAAAATCTCTGCCGACTAAGGCTTTTATTCTGTCGTATGAGCTTTTTTTGCAGTTGTACAAATTGTCAACAACAACAACATCAACTCCTGCGTTTATAAGCTCCACGCAAGTGTGAGAGCCTATATAGCCCAAACCTCCAGTTACTAAAACCGACATAAATTACCTCCGACTACTATTATATTTATATATATATTTATAATCTGAATTATAATATACATTATATGTTAGACATTAGTATGCCTTGCCCCAATAGAGCATTTTTTTCGCAGGCTTTCCGCAGCATACGCATACGTCTGAAAGGTGTTCCTGCTCAAACGGAATACAGCGAGAACCGACGCCCGTAAGCTCTTTTACCTTATCCTCGCATGCCTCGTCACCACACCACATTGCCTTAACGAATCCGTCGCCGTTTTCCTCAAGTGCCTTTGTAATATCGTCTGTCGTAAGGCATTTGTATGTTCTGTTTTCCCTGTTTTCAAGTGCTTTTGCATAAAGTCCGTCACGTACTTCCTGCAATTTTTGAGGTATAATTTCTGAAATTTTATCAAGCGAAACAACAGTCTTTTCTCTGTTGTGGCGAGTTACGACCACGCACTGATTATTTTCAATATCCTTAGGGCCGATTTCAACACGAATCGGAACGCCCTTCATTTCATATTCGGCAAATTTCCAGCCGGGTGAATTATTTGTATCATCAATTTTTGCTCTGCAAATTTTCTTTAACTCGTCAGTTAAAGCGTTAGCCCTGTCAAGAACTCCATCCTTATGCTGTGCAATCGGAATAACAATAACCTGAATAGGTGCAACGGCAGGCGGAAGAACAAGTCCGTTATCATCGCCGTGTGTCATAATGATTGCACCGATAAGACGAGTAGTCATACCCCAAGAAGTTTGATGAGGATATGTAAGACGGTTTTCCTTGTTTGAATACTGAATTTCAAAAGCTTTTGCAAAACCGTCGCCGAAATAATGGCTTGTGCCCGCTTGAAGTGCTTTGCCGTCATGCATAAGCGCTTCTATACAATATGTACGCTCAGCACCCGCAAATTTATCACTATCTGTTTTCATACCTTGTATAACGGGAATTGCCAGGTCGTCCTGGCAGAATTTTGTATATACATTGAGCATTCTCTCTGTTTCCTCAATAGCCTCCTCGGCTGTTGCGTGAAGAGTATGACCCTCCTGCCAAAGAAATTCACGTGAGCGAAGAAACGGTCTCGTAGTCTTTTCCCAGCGCACAACCGATACCCATTGATTATAAAGTTTCGGCAAGTCCCTGTAAGAGTGAACTATATCTTTGAAATGCTCACAGAAAAGAGTTTCGGATGTCGGACGAACGCAAAGCCTTTCCTCAAGCTTTTCGCTTCCTCCGTACGTAACCCAAGCACATTCGGGCGCAAATCCCTCAACGTGATCCTTTTCCTTTTGAAGCAGACTTTCGGGAATGAACATAGGCATATTTACATTCTCGTGACCTGTTTCTTTAAACATTCTGTCAAGTATATTTTGTATATTTTCCCAAATAGCATAACCGTAAGGGCGAATAACCATACAGCCTTTAACGCTTGTGTATGAAATAAGCTCGGCTTTTTTGCACACGTCAGTGTACCATTTTGCAAAGTCTTCGTCCATGGATGTTATTGAGTCAACCATTTTCTTTTGATCGTTTGCCATAAAGTAACTCCTTATTTAAGCAATCTGAATTTCAATAATGTATTATAAACTAAATTCTCTGATATGTAAATAAAAAATTCTATCTTTTTCTTTTTAAAAAGAGCAAAATGTAAGATGTAATTTACAGCATAAAAAATATTTGCATTTTTTTGGTTATTGTGCTACAATTATACCGTTGCAATGAGATAACAAACAAGTAAATTAGTGGAAACGCACATTCTTTTGAATGACTAACGAACAACACATTTTAGTGTTGTTTTTATTTTTGCTTGAATTATATACGTCATTGTAGTATAATTCTGTTTATAAAAAGGGAGGTGACTGTAATATTTGGTTCAATAAATATGAAGCTTGATTTACAGGCAGAACTATCAGAGCAGCTGGAGCTTGAAGAAGTTTTCAGTTTTAACATCGGAAGCGTCAAAATCGGCGTTGACGAGGCGACTGTTGTTTCCTGGATTATTATTGCAGTACTAACTGTTCTTGCAATTATTTTAACCAGAAATCTTAAAGTCACCGGAAAATTATCAGTACGTCAGCAAATTCTTGAACTGTGCTATGAAAAGGTAGTAGATTTCTTTAAAGGAAATCTTGGCGAAAAAGGCGAACGGTACATACCTTGGTTGATAAGCGTGGCACTGTATATCGGAGCGTCTAATATGATAGGCTTGTTTGGAATGAAACCGCCTACAAAAAGCATTCAGGTAACTGCGGCTTTGGCGCTGACAAGCATTGTTCTTATAGAATTTGCAGCGTTTAAGGAAAAGGGTTTTGTCGGCAGGCTAAAAGCATTTGCTCAGCCTACGCCCATAGTTGCGCCAATCAATATTCTTGAAATTGCAATTAAACCGCTGTCGCTTTGTATGCGACTGTTCGGTAATGTAATCGGCGCATTTATTATCATGGAACTGATTAAATCAGTTGTACCTGTGGTGCTTCCGATTGTGCTTAGTTTGTATTTTGACTTATTCGACGGTTTCCTTCAAGCGTATATATTTGTATTTTTAACAGCACTTTATATCAATGAGGCTATCGAGGATGAGGATAACCCATCGTCTGAAAAGCAAACTAAAAAAATGAAAAAAGCAAGCAGAAAAGCTAAAAAAGCAGCAAAGGCTGCTTAGAATAAATATTTTTTAAGTTAGGAGATTTTATTATGACAAGTTCACTTATAGCAATCGGTGCCGGTATCGCTCTTCTTTGCGGTCTTGGCGCAGGTATTGGTATCGGTATAGCAACAGGTAAAGCCGTTGAGGCTATTGCACGTCAGCCCGAGGCTGCAGGTCAGATTCGTTCAACACTTATTATCGGTGCCGCACTTTCTGAAGCAACAGCTGTTTACGGTCTTGTTGGCTCTCTTTTGATTATTTTGTTAGTTCAGTAACAGCGAAAGGAATAATGGCTGATGTTAAAGTTTGACTTTAATTTAATCTTTACGATTATAAACTTAATAATCTTTTTCGTTCTTATGAGAATATTCCTTTTTAAGCCGATAAAGAAAGTTCTTGATAAGCGTAAGGAATTAGTAGATAAGCAGTTCAGCGATGCCGACACGGCAAAGCAAGAGGCTGAAATGTTAAAAAATGAATATCAGTCCCAGCTTGACGGCGTAGACGAGGAAAAAAATCAAATCATTATTACCGCTCGTGAAAATGCCAAAAAGGAATATGATACGATTATAGACCGTGCTCAGTCTGACGCTGAAAAAATAAAATCAGACGCCAGAAAAACGGCTCAGCTTGAAACTGAAAAGGCAAAGCTTGCTGTTAAAGAAGAAATCGCAATGCTTGCTATAGAAACCGCCGAAAAGGTTGTAGGCGAGCACGTTTCCGCTCAGACGGACAGCGATTTGTACGATAAATTCTTAAAGGAAAGCAGTGAAACTGAATGATTCGGGATATTGATAAATATGTAAATATACTGCTTGAATCTCGTGTCGGTGTATCCTCATTGGAGGACGCATTAAAAACAGTTCAGTCATCACAGGAATTATCTGAAACGTTGGATAATCCAAATGTTACACCTAATGAGAAGCAGCAGGTAGTTAACGATATTTTTGCCCCGTCGGTGCGTTCATTTATAGGCAAGCTCTCGGCAGAATGTAAAGTTGCCGAACTTGACGGCATTATATCGGCATATATCGAAGCTATTGATAAAGAAAAAAATATTGCCCATGCAACAGTATACTGTCTAACTCCGCCAAATGATGAACAGCTTGACGGTATCAAGTCTTTCGTCTGTAAGGAGGAAAAGGCAAGCGACGCCGTTATTGAAATTGTCAATGATGAAAAACTAATCGGCGGTTTTATTATACGTGTTTCCGGCAAGGAATTTGATTTCAGCATCAAGGGAAAAATGGAGTCCATAAAAAAACAGCTTATGGAATCCGCACGCAATAAAGATGTTGACCAAAATAATGTAATTTCAGTTTTGCGTCGGGATGTACGTGATTATGAGCAAAGAGCCGACAGTGATGAAATCAGCAGCGTTGTTCGTGTCGGCGACAGTATTGCCACGATTCACGGGCTTGACAGCAGTGCCTACGGCGAAATAGTCGTATTTGAAAACGGCGTCAAGGGAATGGTTCAGGATATAAAAAAGGACAGTATCGGAGTCGTTCTTTTCGGCAGTGATGTCGGAATATATCAGGGTACAAAGGTTAAACGTACGCACGCAAGCGCAGGCGTACCTGTTGGCGACGCTTTTGTCGGAAGAATAATCAATGCACTCGGCGAGCCTATTGACGGCAACGGCGAAATTAAGAGCGACGGCTATCGCCCTATTGAGCAGAGCGCACCGTCAATCGTTGACCGTCAGAGCGTTGATACTCCTATGGCTACAGGTATTTTGTCTATCGATTCAATGTTTCCGATTGGACGTGGTCAGCGTGAGCTTATTATCGGCGACAGGCAGACAGGTAAAACTTCTATAGCCCTTGACACGATTATCAATCAAAAGGGCAAGGATGTAATTTGTATTTACACAGCGATAGGTCAAAAAGCGTCAAGTGTTGCAAAGCTTGTTAATACTCTTAAAAAAGCAGGTGCTATGGATTATACGATTGTTGTTTGCTCAACTGCGTCAGACCCTGCATCGCTTCAGTATATAGCGCCATATTCGGCTACAGCTCTTGCCGAGTATTTTATGTATAACGGCAAGGACGTTTTAATCGTTTATGATGATTTGAGCAAGCACGCTGTGGCTTACCGTGCGCTCTCGTTACTTCTTGAAAGGAGTCCGGGACGTGAGGCATATCCCGGCGACGTATTTTACTTACATTCACGTTTGCTTGAGCGTTCAAGCAGATTGACTGACGAACTCGGAGGCGGTTCAATTACAGCGCTTCCGATTATAGAAACTCAGGCGGGCGACGTTTCCGCTTACATTCCGACTAACGTAATTTCTATTACCGACGGTCAGATTTTCCTTGAAAGCGACCTCTTTTTCAGCGGTATGCGTCCTGCGGTCAATGTCGGATTGTCAGTATCACGTGTAGGTGGTGCCGCACAGACAAAGGCTATGAAAAAGGCAGCGGGCTCACTTCGTATTGATTTGGCGCAGTACCGTGAAATGGAAGTTTTCACTCAGTTTTCTTCTGACCTTGATGAGGAAACAAAGGCAGGACTTGTCTACGGAAAGGGGCTTATGGAACTTTTAAAACAGCCTCTTGGCAGACCGCTTTCAATGGCTGAAATGGTAATTACTCTCGTAGCTGCTACAGAAAAGCATTTTATGAGTGTGCCTGTTGAAAAAATTAAAGCGTTTCAGATGGATATGCTTGAATTTATCAGCACTAATTATCCGGAGATACCTAACGCTATTGAACGTGAAAAAGTTCTTGATGACGATATAAAGGCGCAGATTTTAAATGCTGTTGCCGAATTTAAGAAGGTAAATAATGGCTAATGCACGTGAAATTCAAGCCAGAATGAAGTCGATTAAGGACACAATGAAAATCACAAGCGCTATGTATATGATTTCGTCCTCAAAACTTCAAAAGGCGAGAAAAGACCTAAAAAATACAGAGCCTTATTTTTACGCTAATCAGGAAATGATAGCAAACATATTGGATTTTTCGCCTGAAACAGGTAATGAATTTTTTGATATGCGCCCTGAAATTCCCGATAATGAGCGTAAGCGTGGATATATTGTTGTGACTGCCGACAAGGGTATGGCGGGTGCATATAACCACAATGTAATTAAAATTGCTGAAAAAGAAGCTCTGTCCTGCAGCTCAAATATGCTTTTTGTTGTAGGACAGGTCGGCAGAAGATATTTTGAAAAAAAGAATATTCCTATTGACATCAATTTTAAGTATACAGCCCAAAATCCCAATATGAACAGGGCGAGAATAATAAGCGAAAAGGTTGTTGAATTTTTTAAAGAGCGTAAGCTTGACGAGGTGTATATTGTTTATACCCGTATGGTTAATTCAATAACATTTAACGCTGAAATGACACGGCTTTTGCCGCTTCGTAAAAGCAGGCTTGAGGATGCTGCAGGGGATAAAAATTACAACCACTGCGTTTTTACGCCTGATATTGACACCGTTTTTGAGCATATTGTTCCGAACTATGTCGCAGGATTTGTTTATGGTGCGCTTGTTGAGTCCTATTGCAGTGAGCATAATTCACGAATGATGGCAATGCAGACCGCTACGGACGCCGCTAAGGATATGCTTAAAAATTTAGAAGTGGAATATAACCGTGCCAGACAGGCGGCGATTACTCAGGAAATTACAGAGGTAATTGCAGGTGCAAAGGCACAAAAAAATAAGACAGGTTAGGAGATGTCCTTATTACGATGAAAAACGGTAAAATATTACAGGTTATGGGTCCCGTTGTAGACGTTCAGTTTGAAGATGAACTGCCGAAAATTAAGGATGCTCTCGAAGTAAATTTGAACGGCAAACGTCTTGTTATGGAGGTAAGCCAGCATATTGGCAACAACTGTGTACGTTGTATAATGCTTGCTGCCACAGAGGGACTTAGCAAGGATATGGATGTTGTTGCAACAGGCGGTGCTATAAAAGTGCCTGTCGGCAATAAAACCCTCGGAAGGCTGTTCAACGTAGTTGGCGAAACAATAGACGGTATGGAAAGCCTTGATAATGAAGAACATTGGGAAATTCACCGCAGCGCTCCGAGCTTTGAGGATCAGTCGGCTGAGGTAGAAATTCTTGAAACCGGAATTAAGGTTATAGACCTTTTAACGCCTTATCCAAAGGGTGGTAAAATCGGTTTGTTCGGTGGTGCCGGCGTAGGCAAAACTGTTTTAATTCAGGAGCTTATTACTAATGTTGCAACTCAGCACGGCGGTTATTCAATCTTTACAGGCGTAGGTGAAAGAAGCCGTGAAGGCAACGATTTGTGGAAAGAAATGGGCGAGTCGGGCGTTTTGAAAAAAACGGCGCTCGTATTCGGTCAGATGAACGAACCTCCCGGAGCACGTATGCGTGTTGCCGAAACAGGACTTACAATGGCGGAATATTTTCGTGATGTAGCCCATCAGGACGTACTGCTTTTTATAGATAACATTTTCCGTTTTGTTCAGGCAGGCTCCGAGGTGTCGGCACTTTTGGGAAGAATGCCGTCTGCTGTAGGATATCAGCCGACTCTTGCAACCGACGTCGGCGAACTTCAGGAGCGTATCGCTTCAACAAAGAACGGCTCAATCACGTCTGTACAGGCAGTTTATGTGCCTGCCGACGATTTAACAGACCCGGCTCCGGCTACTACTTTCGCTCACCTTGATGCAACAACGGTTCTTTCAAGAAAAATTGTTGAAAAGGGTATTTATCCCGCAGTTGACCCGCTTGAGTCAAACTCCAGAATTTTGGAGCCTGACGTTGTCGGAGATGAGCATTATAATGTTGCACGTAAGGTTCAGGAATATCTGCAAAAATACAAGGAATTGCAGGATATTATTGCCATTCTCGGTATGGAGGAACTTTCAGACGAGGATAAACTCATAGTTTACCGTGCAAGAAAGATTGAAAAGTTTTTATCGCAGCCGTTCCATGTTGCTGAGGCTTTTACAGGACTTCCAGGTATATATGTATCTGTAGAGGATTCCGTCAAAGGCTTCAAGGCAATTGTCGACGGCGAGGTTGACGATTTACCTGAACAGGCATTCTTTAACACAGGTACTATTGAAGATGTAAAACAAAATGCACAAAAAATGATGAAGCAGTAAGGGTGATTGAATGAGTACGTTTAAGCTTAAAATCATTGCATCTAACAAAATCTTCTTTGACGGCGAAGCTCAGTCACTCGTCGTACCGCATATAGACGGCGGTCTTGAGGGATTTTTGGCTCATCATGAAAATTGCGTTTTTCCTATAGATGTCGGCGAAATGAAAATTATTGACGAAAGCGGCGACAGAATTGATGCGTTTATCGCAAACGGCTTGATGGAATTTATCGATAATGAAGCGAGCGTTGTTTGCGTTTCAGCCGAAAAACCGGAGGAAATTGACGAACGTCGTGCTCGTGAGGCTAAGGAACGTGCCGAAGAGGAACTCAGGCAAAAACGCTCAATTATGGAATATAATCATTGCCAAACAAACCTTGCCCGTGCAATGGAGCGTCTTAAAGTCAAAAACCGCCACGAGATATAAATAAAGGTTCTGTAATATGTTGGTCAAAACTTCAACAGTATTACAGAACCTTTTTATAATTTTATGCAACTTACTATAACAGCTTGCGGTTATATACCAAGCTTTGATATTTGGCTTTCTCCTACAATTTTAATTCCGTTGTCATAAAGAAGCTGTGCCGTTATTCCGTTTCCGTCAACAACCTTACCGCTGAATGTGCCATCATATATTTTGCCGAATCCGCAGGAAGGACTTCTTTCCTTAAGAATTGCAACCTGACAGGCGGTTTCTTCAGCTACGTAAAGCGCTTTACTTGCACCGTCTTTAAATTCCTCGGTTAAATCTCTGCCGTCTTTTGAAAAAACCTTTCCATCTATAATTTCACTCGGAACACGAGGAATCGGCAAAGCGGCGAAGCACTCCGGGCAAATCGGAACAAGACGATGCTCCTTTTGAAGTGCAAGTACGTCATCATTTTTGTTGTTGCCGCCGTTATATTTACAATTTTCACCAAGCAGGCAGGCACTTACCAATATGTTCATTTCATCACCTATCTTAACTATATTAAAATTATAATTTTGCTAAGTTTATCCTATTTGCTTAAAAGCTCTTTGGAAAATTCTGTTACATGTACGCCATCTATTTTATTTAATGTATCTGCTACCATTACGGTTGCTTTTCTTTTTGCCTGAACCTGTGGTGACTTCCAAGCACTACTTCTACTAATGTAGTTTATCATCTAATTTGATTACAACCAATAAATTACTTTACACCAATTCGCATACGATAGCAAAAATTGATGTCAAATTCGTTATTACCGTAAATTGATTTTATCTTTTTCTCAAACAATTCAATATCATTTTCAATCAAATCAGGATGTGTTTTAAGTATTGTCTGCAAACCGCCCTGACTGAGCGCAATACCGATAAATCTATCTGTGTTGTATTTTTCCTTATTCATAAAAACAATTTCTCTTGCGTATTTGAAATAACCGCTTTGCTTGATATTCTGCAAATGTTTATTCTTATTCCAACGCTGAAAGGTTTTAAAAATATTTTGATTTTCAAGTTCAATAAATCTGACCTTATTGAGTAACTGAGAATATGCTAATTCTGCCTCCAAACTGCATACAGGTGGCCAGTCGCAATCTATTGTTGCAAATATTCCGTTAGGTTTCAGAATACGATTAACCTCTCTTAAAGTATCAGTCGGCTGCATCCAATGAAATGACTGCGAACAGATAACGATGTCTGTTGAATTATCAGGCAAGGTTGTGTTATCTGAATATGCCTTGATGAATGAAATTTTATCACTTTTCAGCTTAGCGATTGACAGCATTTCTTCATTAGGGTCAATGCCGATTATATTATTGCATTTATCAATCAATGCCAAAGTTGACAAACCTGTTCCGCAGCCTAAATCTACAATCTGTTCAGGATTATGCTCAAGATAATTAAGCACCATATCACAAGCGAAATCGGGAATTGTCGGTCTGCTGTTTTCATATAACTGTGCAAAACCTATAAAACGATTTGAATTAATTTTGTCATTCTGAATGTCATTCAATTTGTTGTCCGTAATGAGAGAATTGATTGAAATATCAAATATGTTTGAAATTAACTTTAGAGTGTCAACATTCGGAATCGTTTTACCATTTTCCCAGCGAGATACAGCCTGCCTCGTAACAAACAATTTTTTCGCCATTTCACCCTGAGTAAGATTATTATTTTTCCTTAAATTAAATAATATATCTTTAACTTCCATAGTATCACCTGAATTTTATTATATAATATAGGATAATTTAAATATTGTAAAGCAACTGCCTGTTGCTGTTTTATTGTAGGAATTTGGTGAAATTAAAATTATTTGTTACTTTTTTATTATATAGTTAGAGATATGTCAATACCTATTTTTTGCCTTTCAGTTGATTTGCATAATAAGATTTACCGCTGCAAATCTTACCGCATATTGCAATTACTTCTGCCATAATTAATTTCTCTGTTTATTAAAAACTTTCTACATCTCCAAGCAGTTTAATATTTCAGCCTTCTACGATAATGCACTCGACATAAATGCAGCTGCA
This sequence comes from Clostridiales bacterium, assembly GCA_020860025.1. Taxonomy (GTDB): domain Bacteria; phylum Bacillota; class Clostridia; order Oscillospirales; family Acutalibacteraceae; genus Eubacterium_R. The sequence goes on from JAJBVC010000134.1 coordinate 13,588, forward strand.
TAGATAATTTTTCTCTTTGACTTATTTATGCTTTATTGATGCAATAATAAAAATAATTACAAAAATGATAAGAACAACAGCTAAAATCAAGGCAATTGCCTTGCCTATAAACGGCAGCTTGGAGCCTATGCTCATTAAGCCTACTATAATAAGAAATCCGATTATAAACAGTGTTATGATTACGGAAATTTTTTTGTTGCTCATATATATCACCTATGATAATTATATCATAACGGGTTTATTAAGTCTATCGTTTTTTGAGTCGGTATCAGTCTGATTTATAAATATTAAAATTTGATGTCAAAATATGAAACAATATTGCAAAACGCTTTATACGGTAATACTATACAACTATGAAAGTTTCTAAAAACATATCTTAAACAATGTTTTTAATTGGGAGCGATTATGAAAAATATTACTCAGCTATATAAAAAGGATTTTACCGACCTGCCCGAAAAGGTTTTGCAGTTTGGGGAAGGTAATTTTTTGCGTGCATTTGCCGATTGGTATATAGAAATGGCGAACCGTCAGGGAATATTCTGCGGCAGAGTAGTCATTGCTCAGCCTACGCCTCACGGAACGGCAGACAGAATTAACAATCAGAATTCTTTTTACACTCTTCTTATGAGAGGCAGGCAAAACGGCGAAATTTATGAGCAGGCACAGCATATATCAAGTGTTTCACGGTGCATTGATACGTTTAACGATTATAATTCGCTTATCGAAGTGGCAAAATCCGATGATTTAGAAGTAATCATTTCAAATACTACCGAAGCGGGAATATCATACGTTAAGGGCGAAAGACTTGAAAATTCACCTAATGTTTCATATCCCGCAAAGCTGACGGCACTTTTGTTTGAACGATTTAAAGCAGGCAAAAACGGGCTTCTTATTCTGCCGGTTGAACTGATTGAAAAAAACGGATATTATCTTAAAAAGTACGTTTTGCAGTATGCTGACGATTGGTCGCTGCCGAAAGCTTTTAGCGACTATATAAATAACGAGTGCAAATTCTGCTCAACCTTGGTTGACAGAATTGTAACAGGTTTTCCGAAGTCGGACTATGACTTCGTTTCTCAAAAACTCGGCTATGATGATAAACTGCTAACAGTATCAGAACCTTTTAACTGCTGGATAATTGAGGGCAAAAAGGAATGGTCAGACATTTTTCCTATTCACAAGACAGGTCTTAACGTCGTATGGTGTGACGATATGACGCCCTACCGTACACGCAAGGTCAGAATTTTAAACGGCGGTCATACTATGACTGTACTGTCAGCATATCTGATGGGGTACGATATAGTTCGTGATATGCTCAAGGATGATGTTATCAGCGCATTTCTTAAAAAAGGACTTTTTGAACAGGTTATTCCGACTATAGATTTGCCGTCGGATGAGCTTGAAACGTTTGCAAACAGCGTTCTTGAAAGATTCGATAATCCGTTTATCGACCACCGGTTGCTTGATATAAGTCTTAATTCCGTTTCAAAATATAAGGCACGCTGTCTTTGTACTCTTATTGATTATTATAATAAATTTAAAAAATATCCAACCGTACTCTGCTTTGCTCTTGCATCTCTTATTTGCTTTTATGACGGTGAATATGACGGCGAAAGCTTTGTCGGAACTAGAAACGGCGAGAAGTATATTATAAAAGACGACAAATCAGTGACCGATTTCTTTGAAAAAGCATATAAAAATGATGATGTTGTTTACAGCGTTTTGTCTAACTGCGAATTTTGGGGAGAAAATTTGACTGAATATAACGGACTTTATAGTATTGTAAAAGACTATTATGACAAAATTAAATCAAAAGGTATGAGAAAAGCAATGGAGGGCGTATGTAATGAATAAGCTTTTTAAAATCAATGAGCTTGACAATGTGGCAATAGCTCTTGAAAATCTTAAAAAGGGTTACTCAGAGCAGGGAATAACGCTTTTAAGCGATGTTCCTTTCGGTCATAAGGTATCGCTTGAAAATTTGCATAAGGGCGACGATGTCATTAAATACGGCAATCCGATAGGTCATTTAATTTCAGACGCTCCTGTCGGAACGTATATTCATGAGCATAATTTAAAAACAAATTTGTCGGATATAAATACATATACGTTTAATGGCGATAACGATTATCAGCCGAAGAAATGTGACTTGACATTTGACGGTTATATTCGCAGCGACGGCAGAGCTGCAACACGAAATGAGATATGGATTATCCCGACTGTCGGTTGTGTAAACGACACTGTTCGTATTTTAGAACACAGGTTTTCTTCGGTTATCGGAGATGAATGTGACGGCGTATACGGCTATACTCATCCGTTTGGATGCAGTCAGCTTGGCGACGACCAGGAAAATACACGAAAAATACTTTCGGCTCTTATAAATCACCCTAACGCAGGCGGAGTGCTTGTAGTATCATTGGGGTGCGAAAATACAAATGTTAAAACTATAAAGAAATATCTCGGAAATATTGATGAAAACAGAGTAAAGTTTCTTGTAACGCAGGACTGCAATGACGAAATTGAAGAGGGTATGGCGCTGCTCGGCGAGCTTTATGATTATGTAAAAAAATTTAAACGTCAGAGCGTTTCATTGAGCAGATTAACTGTAGGCTTTAAATGTGGCGGCTCCGACGCTTTCAGCGGTATTACTGCCAATGCGCTTTGCGGAAGCCTTACGGACAGATTAACTTCATTTGGAGCGTCCGCTGTTTTGACTGAAGTGCCTGAAATGTTCGGCGCAGAACAGCTTTTGATGAAAAGAGCTTTAAATAAAACCGTGTTTGATAAGACGGTAAATATGATAAACGATTTTAAAGAATATTTTTTCAGCCATAATCAGCAGTGTTATGAAAATCCGTCGCCGGGAAATCATGACGGCGGAATTACTACGCTTGAGGAAAAGTCGCTCGGATGCATTCAAAAAGGGGGACGTTCTGTCGTTACAGATGTTTTAAATTACGGTGAGGCTTGTACAAAGTCGGGGCTTTCACTTTTAACGGGGCCCGGTAACGACATTGTTTCAACTACAAATTTAACATGTACAGGCGCTCAGATAATTCTTTTCACAACGGGAAGAGGAACTCCTCTCGGCGCACCGGTTCCCACGATTAAGATTTCATCAAATTCCGCTCTTGCAAAAAAGAAATCAAACTGGATAGATTTCAATGCAGGGGATTTGATTGAAAATCCCGACTTTAATTCTACAACGGATAATTTACTCGAGTTGTTGATAAAAACCGCTTCGGGAGAAAAAACTAAGTCTGAAAGAAACGGTTACCGTGATATTTCTATTTTTAAAGACGGAGTTATAATGTAAAATGTAAAATCCCGTCATGAAATCATAGACGGGATTTATATATATTTATTTTATTGTAAAGCTCCTCGGCATTTTCCGCCGGCAAAAGTATACGACGGCTGTTATAAATATCAATTTCCAAATAATCGCCGCTGTAGTCACCGGAAATTATTTTGTAAACAGGTCTTTCGCTTTTTATGGTGTTTGATTCATTTGTAATTTTATACTCTTCAATATCGGTAAGCTTGATTTTTTTATTAAACCCTGCAATTTCAACCTTGCCGAAACCGTAGTATCCTAAATTTATCGTTAAAAGGCTGTTATCAATTTTAACTCCTTTTTCTGTACAAAAGTATATGCACATTAGAATTATAAATACTGCGAAAACTATTATACAATATGCACTTAAAAATCTCACATTTATTGTATCATAATCAAATACAGATGATAAAAATAAACTTAATATTGCAAATATAAGAGTGCCGAAAAGAATACATATCTCAAAATTATTGAGTGCAGCATACAGTGCATTAACGGTTTTTGACTTGTATTTAATTTTAAACCTCATTATAATTATTTCCTTTATTTTTCAGTCGCTGAATATAAGCGGTTTTTTCAATTTTATTGTATCCGCTTTTTTGATAAAATCTGTGTGTGCTTCTTTTTTTGGAGCCTGTCATAAGCATCATTTTGTAGCAATATTTTTTTGAGCAATTTCTTTTGCATAGCTTAGGCACTGACCGGCAAGTCCTCTTTTCCTGTATTCTTTAGCTGTAATGACATTTTCAATAACCGCATACGGTTGCTGATTATGAGTTAAGTTGGGTATAATAACACACACGCAGGAGGAAACGATTTTCCCGTCTTCCTGTGCCACAATAATATGGTGATTTTCGTCACAAAGTATTCTATTAAAAATTTCCCTTGAATTATCATTGTCAGGTATCGGTTTATTACCGTGAAGCTGAGTGTAAAGCTCGCTTAATTCGTTAAAATCATTTTCCGTAATTTCTCTTATCATAACATTACCTCCCGCAACTATACTTAAATTATATAATATATACTCAACAAAAGCAATGCTATTCTCTTGACAATAGGCTGAATTTTTGTTAATATTAACTCGATATTTAACGGCTGTGACAAAGAGGAGTAGCTTAGTCCTTTTCTTTCAGAGAGTATTCGTCAGGTGCAAGAATACAGAAAAGATAGGTGAAGGTAGCTTTCGAGCCGATAATGTGAAATTAAGTAGCGTTATCCGTATATCTGCGTTAAAGATTTAAGTGGCGCTTTACGGCGCAATTTGAGTGGTACCACGGAATCTTTCGCTTTCGCCTCAATAGGGCGAAGGCAATTTTTTATTTATAAGGAGTTGTGCAAATGGCAAAGGAAATTGCAAAGCAGTATAACCCTGCTGAATTTGAAGACAAAATATATAATATGTGGATGGAAAATAAATATTTCCACGCTGACGGCGACCCCGATAAAAAGCCGTATACTATCGTTATTCCGCCACCGAACATCACGGGTCAGCTTCATATGGGTCATGCGCTTGACAATACTCTTCAGGATATTCTCATTCGCTATCACAGAATGAGAGGCTATGATACACTTTGGCTGCCGGGAACAGACCACGCTTCAATAGCGACAGAGGCAAAAATAGTTGAAGCTATGCGAAAAGAAGGAATTACAAAGGAAGATTTGGGCAGAGAAAAATTCCTTGAAAGAGCTTGGGACTGGAAATCGCAGTACGGCGGAAGAATTATTGAACAGCTTAAAAAAATGGGCTCGTCGTGCGATTGGGACAGGGAACGCTTTACTCTTGACGAGGGCTGCAACAAGGCGGTTGTCGAGGTTTTCAACAGGCTTTATGAAAAGGGTCTTATATACCGTGGCGAGAGAATAGTAAACTGGTGTCCGCACTGTCTTACATCTATATCCGACGCCGAGGTTGAGTATGAGGATCAGGCAGGTCATTTTTGGCATTTGCGTTATCCGTTTAAGGACGGCAGCGGTTATTTGGAACTTGCAACGACAAGACCTGAAACAATGCTCGGTGATACTGCTGTTGCAGTAAATCCAAATGATGAAAGATATAAGGACATAGTAGGCAAAATGCTTATTCTTCCTGTTGTTCACCGTGAAATTCCCGTTATTGCGGATGAATATGTTGAAATGGATTTCGGCACGGGAGTTGTAAAAATCACTCCCGCTCATGACCCGAACGACTTTGAGGTTGGTTTAAGGCATAATCTTGAGGTTATAGACGTTATGACCGATGACGCTCATATTAAGGATGGCTGGGGCAAATACAGCGGTATGGATCGCTACGAGTGCAGAAAAGAGATTGTAAGCGACCTTGAAGCAGAGGGCGCTCTCGTTAAAATTGAGGATTACAGCCATAATGTAGGTACCTGCTATCGTTGCGGTACCACTATTGAGCCTAAGGTTTCAAAGCAGTGGTTCGTTAAAATGGAACCTCTTGCAAAGCCTGCCATTGATGCTGTAAAAGACAGCAAGGTTAAGTTTATTCCGGAAAGATTCAGTAAAACATATTATCACTGGATGGAAAATATTAAGGACTGGTGCATTTCACGTCAGCTTTGGTGGGGACATCGTATTCCGGCATGGTATTGTGATGATTGCGGCGAGATTATCGTAAGCCGTACTACACCCGATAAATGTACAAAGTGTGGCAGTGAGCATATTCATCAGGACCCTGATACGTTAGATACATGGTTTTCTTCCGCACTCTGGCCTTTCTCCACTATGGGATGGCCCGAAAAGACGGCTGATTTTGAAAAGTATTATCCTACAAACACGCTTGTAACAGGATATGATATTATCTTTTTCTGGGTTGCAAGAATGATTTTCTCAGCAGTTGAGCATACGGGAACCGTTCCTTTTGATACTGTTCTTATTCACGGACTTGTACGTGACGCTCAAGGCAGAAAAATGAGTAAGTCGCTCGGCAACGGTATTGACCCTCTTGAAATAATTGACGAGTACGGCGCCGACGCTTTAAGATTTACTCTTGCAACAGGTAATTCACCCGGAAATGATATGCGCTTTTCGGATGATAAGGTTAAGGCTTCACGTAATTTTGCAAATAAGCTTTGGAATGCGGCACGCTTTGTTCTTATGAATCTCGACAGCGATAATATTGATGATTACGCTTTACCGTCAAATCTTGCTATTGAGGATAAATGGATACTCAGTAAGCTTAATTCGCTTGCGGGCGAGGTCACTGAAAATATTGAAAAGTTTGAACTCGGCATAGCTGTTCAAAAACTGTATGATTTTATCTGGGACGTTTTCTGCGATTGGTATATTGAAATTTCAAAAATCAGACTTCAGGGAAAAGATTCGGCAGATATCGCAAAGGCAGTTCTTGTTTATGTTCTTACGGGAATATTAAAGCTTCTTCATCCGTTTATGCCGTTTATAACAGAAGAAATTTATCAGGCGCTTCCTCATAAGGAGGAGTCGGTTATGATTTCAAAATGGGTTGAATATGACAGCTCCCTTGATTTTGCCGAAGATGAGGCTGAAATGGAAAAAATTATGAAGGCTATTCGTGCAATCCGTAACCGCCGTTCCGAAATGAATATTCCTCCGAGCAAAAAAGCTACGGTTTATATTGAGACATCGCTTGACAGTACATTTAATATGGGCAGTGAGTTTATAAAACGTCTTGCTTATGCAAATGATGTTGTTATAGGCAGTGAGTTTGGTGATTTGGGCAACACTGTTACCATAATTACAGATGATGCCAAAATCTATATTCCTATGGGTGATTTGGTTGACTTTGAGGCTGAAAGAAAGCGCCTTGAAAAAGAACTTGCACAGTGCCTTGATAAGCTTGAATTTATAAATAAAAAGCTGTCAAATCCCAGCTTTGTAAATAAAGCGCCCGAAAAGGTTGTTGCTCAAAACAGGGAAGATGCTGCTAAGCTTGAGGAAAAAATAGCAAATATTAAAAATTCTATTGACACTCTCGGAAAATAATGAATTATACAGATGCAATAAAAATTATAACAAAAAAGCAAAGCCTCGGCATTAAGCCGGGGCTTGAGCGTATTTCAAAACTGCTTGATATTATGGATAATCCTCAGGAGAGTCTTAAAATAATTCACGTTGCCGGAACTAACGGCAAGGGAACAGTGTGTGCCACGATTGCCGACGCTTTGAAAAAACGGGGTTTAAAGGTTGGACTCTTTACTTCGCCGTGGATTGATGATTATCGTGAGCAGATACAGATTAAC